>NZ_JBFRJZ010000027.1:0-15587 GCF_041469125.1 Vibrio sp. 10N.286.51.E5
ATTGTTAAAGAGCTTTGCTTGTCGAAACTTTCTTTTTACAAAGAAACCCTTGAAAGCGGACGTGAATTCTAGCGATTTAATCTTAAGTGTCAAACACTTTTTAAAATTAATTTCTTTCGAACTTTCCGTCTTACTGATTACCGCTGAAGCCTTATGGCATCTGCCGTGTCAGTGAGGCGGCATTATAGAGATCATCGAAAACATGGCAACCCCTTTTTTGATAAAAATTCAAAAAACTTGCTTAAGTGGCTACTTTTACGTCAAAAGGCTCTTTCGTAGCTCAAAGCTCATACAATAATGGGTGTATTACTTAAAACTTTGCGATTAGATCTTTCGAAAAAGCCTCTATATCTAGCTCAATGCTCCATTTCTCACTCACTTCTAGGATGTTATCTCGCGATTGCTGAACTGTTTTTATCGTCAATGTGTTGTTGTCTAGGTCGTATACCTGTTTTTGCGTGGTGTAATAGAAATAAAGGATGGTCAGCGCGTCTCGGTCGCCTTGCTCAGCTTTGGGTTGAATACGCTTGAGCTTACGATAGATTTGATTATGGATTTGTTTAAGGTTCCATACATAAAGCGCTTCTTTGAAGTAATCATGCCCTTTCACACGGCTCGCGATAAATGCATTCAATGCGACTGATAAGATCACACCTAATACGTTCAAGTGGAAATTACCTGTCGATTCGCCTGCGATTGATTGCCCTGAACCGAATAGCTCGATCAGTATGGTTCCGAATACAATGGCGAACACTGCGAGTGACCCAACCAACGAAACCAACAGCAGGTTCATCTTCTTTCTATATTCTTCTTTATTGATCTTCTGTAACTTCATCGACTACTTCCTTATGTAAGTCACCTAATAATTTGCGCATACTATCTACGTAAACATTTGGTCGCTTCAACCCTTACCATCTTGTAATGTGGTCATTCTCTATTTAATAAGCAGAGTTCTTCTGGTTGGCGCTATACGCAACTCTATTTGACTTCATTAATAGAAAAGAGTTACATACCGCCACAATTTTGGTTATTCATCAATTCATGTTGATAAAGCCCGTTTCGCTTTATCACATACTGACAAGGTACATTCCATGCGTTCATTTGTATTACGCGCTCGCGCAGCCCCTACAGAGAGCAAACTTATCTTAGAAGGTGTTGGGCAAGATGCTCATACTGAGATTCTGGCTCATACTCTGATGAACACGATCTTCGTTGCTCAATCTCACCGTGAGAATGTCACCGTACACCTTGTATTAGAAAGTACTAAAGACTTTTCACGTACGATCACTTTCGATTCAAATGAGATCACCAACATTGGCGGCTTTCATGAATCGGCATTGTTATCAGCGGTAGTAAGAGCGGTTGACGCTTCTCAAGGCATGACAAAAGAACAAACACGTCAGGTAGAACCGGGCATCACTGTTCGTACGATGAGCTTTGAAAAGTTGGTCAAAGAACTGGCCGAAGACCACCAGCTGTACATGATGGATAAAAAAGGCGACTTTATCCGTGATGCAGAGATTGCGGAAAACCCATGTTTCCTTCTGACTGACCACATCCCTATGCCGAAGAAAAGCTACAACAGCTTAAAGCGCTTAGGGACAGAAAAAATCAGCTTAGGCCCGAACATGCTGTTTGCTTCTCAGTGTGTTGTGTTGATCAACAATGAGCTTGATATTCGCGGTTTCTAATCTCCGAACTAATAGTCTCAACGCAAAAAGAGCTCAACTATGTGAGCTCTTTTTTATTATCTATCTCTTTGTATCAATGGTGTTATCTCGAAATCAGACCTGATTAACCAAAGATGAAGCTGTATAGGAAGCCTGCACCCATCGCCATGCTTAGGATAACGAATAGGAATGCTGCAATCATTTGGTTCTTGAAGATTGATTTAAGCAGGATAACTTCCGTCAAACTTGCACCTGCACTACCAATGATCAATGCCATAACTGAACCCAGCGCCATGCCTTTCTGTACTAGAGCTGCACTTAGTGGGATTACCGCTTCAGCACGAATATACAGTGGAATACCAATCACGGCTGCTACTGGAATCGCATACCACATACCTTCACCAGCGTACTGTGCAATAAGGTCTGTAGGAATGAAGCCGTAGATGAATGAACCAATCGCGATACCCATCATTAGGTAAGGGAAAACTTGTTTAAAATCTTTCCAAGTTGAGAACCAAATTCTCATCCAACGGCTAGGTTCTTTCTTCTCTACGATTTCAGCTGTTGCGCTTCCATCCGCTGAACAGCATGAAACCGTTACTTGTGGCTCTTCTTTTTTAGAATCGCAGCAAGATGTCTCTTTCGCCATTACGGGTGCAGGTTCGCCACATGCACTTGTACCACATGAAGATTCTGCTTTAACCGGTGCTGCTTTCTTAGGAGCAGAGTCACCACAGCTAGTGCCACAGCTTGAAGCTGAACCTGTTGATTCATACGCTTCAGGTTTTACGTAACGCTCAAAGCCAAGCTTCTCAAGTGCGTAACCAGCCACTACAGACACCGTCATTGCTACAAGGAAGTAGAACACAGCAACTTGCCAACCGAAGGTAATCACAAACAAAC
This sequence comes from Vibrio sp. 10N.286.51.E5, assembly GCF_041469125.1. Taxonomy (NCBI): domain Bacteria; kingdom Pseudomonadati; phylum Pseudomonadota; class Gammaproteobacteria; order Vibrionales; family Vibrionaceae; genus Vibrio; species Vibrio sp. 10N.286.51.E5. Next base: position 2,574 of record NZ_JBFRJZ010000027.1, read on the forward strand.
CAATGATCACTGGGTTCAATAGTGGGCTACCAAATAGGAACACCATCATTGGACCGAAACCCGCTCTTGCACGCAGCAATCCTTTTAAGAAAGGAATGGTCGAACATGAACAGAAAGGTGTAATTGCACCCAGTAGTGCTGCTACTACATAACCCTTACCATTACGTGAGCTCAGGATAGATTGAATCTTTTCTGGTGTAAGGAACTCTTGAAGAATCCCAACAATGTAGCTGATCGCTAAGAAAAGGATAATTAGCTCTACTGCTAAGAAAGCGAACATATCAAGTGCGTCTTTCAGCATTGTTAACATTTCATTGCTCATAATTAACTCCAAACTGGATTGAAGGTCGGGCTCTATGAGAAAAGTAACCAACCCTTAATTTCGAATATTCTCGAATTATAGAAATAAACAGCTCCAGAACAAGCATTATTTCGATAAAAATCGAAATGATTTTCGAAAACACAGTTTTTCAATAACTTACACAGACACCGTTATTAAATTTGAATTCGACATACACTTCGACTAACATCGAAATTAAATCTTGAGGAGTTAATATGAACTTAGAAGTCGTTGCGAAAGCACTTAAAGAGTTGGGGCACCCTATTCGCCTAACCATTTATAAGAGTGTCGTTAAAGCTGGCTACCAAGGCATTGCAGTTGGCGGCCTACAAGAAGAGCTAGGCATTCCCGGTTCTACCTTGTCTCACCACATATCAAGCTTGGCGTCTGCGGGCCTAATCAGCCAAAGACGAGAAGGAAGAACTCTATTCTGCGTGGCGGAGTATGAGTGCCTAGAAGGTGTGATTGATTTCTTACAAGACGAATGTTGCGTAAATGAACAGTGCAACTAATGCACCTTTGAAGCTCGAACAAGTCTGGGCCGAGTATCAGCAAGCATTAAAGTCATTCCTGCATTCAAAGGTCAACAACTCTGCGGATGTAGACGACTTGCTCCAAGATATCTTGATTAAGACCTAGTTAGCCAACAACACCATATCGACTTCTACCGTAAGCATGCACGCCAACAACGTGATAGCCAAATTGATGCTGAAGATCTGTGGTTTACCGATTTAGACCACGACTCTGAATTTAAGCAGAAACTTTCATTGTGTATTGAACCTTTTATTCAGGCATTGCCAGAACAAAGTTCATCGCTACTGCTTGCGGTCGACATCAAAGGCCAAAGCCAAAAAGAGATCGCAGAAGCGCAGAACGTCAGCTATTCAACGGTTAAATCCCGCGTGCAAAAAAGCCGTGCTGATCTTAAGAACCTGTTTGAAGAGTGTTGTAACTTGTCCCTTGATCAACAAGGCAATGTGATTGATTGCGAGCTTAAGCCGAACGCCAGCTGCGGCAAGTGTTAATCGTTACATCGAATCCGTTATTTCAATAGAACAAAGCCAGCAATTAATGCTGGCTTTGTTGTTTTCATAATCTGCAAATCACTCTTTACTTAAGCAAATCTAGAGCTTGAGCGAACCGAACTATGCTGCTTCCGCTTTTACCACAGGTTGATAGCGCCCCGGTTTATGATTCATTGCTAGAATCAAGTTGGTGACTATCGCACCAAGCACAGACAGAAGAACCAATGACACATCAACAATGAACAGAGAAAGCACAACAATCGTGCAGTCTAATGCCATCTGAACCTTACCTGCTCGAATTCCAAAACGTTCTTGTAAGAACAACGCCAGAATGTTGAAGCCACCTAAGCTCATCTTGTGACGGAAAATCACCAGCATGCCGGTACCAATCAAGCCACCACCAAGTAAAGCTGCATACAATGCATGAATTTCGGCAATTTGAATCACGTGATACAAGTGATCCACGGCGAACGAAACAATCGAAACCGCGATAAACGTATTGATTGTGAAGCGCCAGCCCATACGAGCAACCGACAAAATATAGAAAGGTAAGTTAAGTGCGAAGAATACTTGGCCAAAGCTCAAATCTGTTACTTTGGTAATGAAGATCGCTAGACCAGCCGTGCCCCCGGTGAGCAAACCGACTTGGTTGAAAAAGATAACGCCGAGTGAAACCAATGCGCTACCTAAGATCAGTGCCAGTAAGTTTTCGCGAAGATTATGATCTTTATCCATGTGAATGACTCTCCCTGAATCTTTTAACATCGCGTTTCAGTAGTCTTGAAACGATTTATGCCCAAATTTACGATGTTTGACAGATAAGTCGAGTGAACGAGCAATGTTGCTTAGTGATTAGTTTGTATGTTAGTTTTTACAGATTTGTGAAACTTTAAATTAAACAGCTAGTTATAAGCCTTAATTTAGACTTTCATTCTTAATTAGATACTTGTTTCTATTAACTCACGAGCTTCAAGTTTTCTTATTTATTGAGCGCGTTTTATACCAATTCCAATCAAGCGACAATCTATGCATAAAACGCATAGACTACATCACAAATGGTCATTTGATACATACCCGACTCATCACTATGATGCGCGACTTCTTACAACATTGAGCGCATGTCAACACCGTATGTTTTCACAATCTCTTTTTGCCCAACTTGCCAGAATGACGTTATTCCTCGTCATTAGTTTGGTTATTGTGCATCACAGTCAGCCATTGATTGATCTCTTGGCTCAGCATGCCGTAAGCAGTGGTTGCCACCAGCAGTCAGGGCATGATCATTCTGGGCACGAACATCACCATGAGATCACTGACCAACACATGTCAGCGCAAGATCACTCACATCACCACCATTAATTTAAGAGTATTAGAATGAGCATTTTCCGTTTTCCTTTACTGGTATGGCTAGGGATAGGCACACTTATTATCAGTCTAGGGATCAGACAATCATTCGGCATTTTCATGATGCCAATTTCAGAGCATTTCGGCACGGGTCGAGAGTTTTTCAGCTTCTCTATTGCTCTACAAAACTTATTGTTCGGTGTGTTCCAACCTTTTGTTGGTATGGCCGCTGACAAATGGGGAGCAAGACGCATCATTATTGCTGGCGCATGTGCTTACGGTTTGGGTTTACTTCTTACCTCAATTTCTACCGAATCGAGCATGCTTTACGTTTCGTTAGGCGCACTGGTTGGTCTTGGCTTGAGTGCGACAAGTTACGTGATCGTGCTTGGCGCAGTAGCGAAAGTTGTACCAGCAGAGCACGCGGCTAAGGCGTTTGGCTTAACCACGGCTGCAGGTTCATTTGGTATGTTCGCGGTAATTCCGGGCGCACAATACATGCTGAATGAATTTGACTGGCAGAGTGCGATGCAAGTGTTTGGCGTACTGTGTTGTTTGATGATCTCTTTTGCGCTGTTCATGCGAGCGCCTAAAGCAGCCTCAAACAAACAAGCTCAAGCTGAAGAGAACCAAACACTCAAAGAAGCGTTGTCTGAAGCGTTTGCTCACAAAGGTTACTGGTTGATTCACGCGGGCTTCTTCGTGTGCGGTTTCCACGTAATGTTTATCGCAACGCACTTACCGAGCTATTTAGCAGATAAAGACCTACCCGCGAGCAGCGCTGCGATGGCACTGGCTTACGTTGGCATCTTCAACATCTTTGGGTCTTACTTCTGGGGTGTAATGGGCGACAAGTTCAGCAAACGCCACGTTATGTCTGCACTGTACTTAGTGCGTACTGTGGTTATCGGTGCGTTTGTGACTCTGCCTGTGACTGAATCAACCGCGGCTATCTTCGGTGCGGCCATTGGATTCTGTTGGTTGGGTACAGTTCCGCTAACGTCTGGCTTAGTTCGTCAGATCTTCGGTGCCCGTTACCTATCAACGTTGTACGGCTTGGTATTCTTTACTCACCAAGTGGGTAGCTTCTTAGGCGCTTGGGTGGGTGGTCGTATTTACGATTACTACGGTTCTTACGAGCCAATCTGGTGGTCAACGGTGGTGCTGGCATTTGCAGCAGCACTTATCCATTTACCAATCAATGACAAGCCCATTGAGCGACTGAAATTGGCAATGGCTTAACGTTTTATGCTGACTCCCCCACTAGCGTAAACAAGTCGTTCCAATAAAGCGAGTGAGTATTGAAAGGAAGCATCCTGAGATACTCACTCGCTTTTTTGTTGGTCGTTATAGTAGAAATTATAACTAGCGAAACTGGCATAAAGCTCACTGAATAATAAGACTATTATTTTAGTTTTCATTTATAGTATCCACCCGCTCCTTTAAAACTAATCCGCAGGCTTATGGAATACATAGATCAGACTGTCCTTATCGCAATGACACTCATTTTTGTCGGCTCGTTTGTGCAAACCGCAATCGGCTTTGGTTTGGCCATTGTTGCAGCCCCACTGCTGTTTTTGGTCTCTCCAGATTATGTGCCTGCGCCTATCTGTTTGATCGGTCTGTTTATCTCGTTATTCAACGCTTTTAAACATAGAGCAAATATCTCTATTGGCGGATTAAAAATCGCATTGCTGGGCCGTATTCCTGGGTCACTGGCAGGTGGTGCTTTGTTGGTGATGGTTTCAACGAGCGTGTTATCACTATGGTTGGGCTTATTGGTAGTATTTGCCGTGATTGTTAGCCTACTGCCCTTTAGACTCGAACCAACCCCAACTAAGATGGGTATTGCGGGGTTCTTCTCTGGGTTCTTTGGCACCAGTTCTGGTATTGGTGGTCCACCGATGGCACTGCTACTCCAACACCAAGATGCCAATCAGCTTCGTGGTAACCTTTCTGCGTTTTTCGTGTTTAGTTCGATCATTTCGTTGGTTGTACAGATCCCAATTGGCTTCTTCACGCTACACCACTTGATCATCACTATACCTTTGCTGCCTGCTGCTTGGTTGGGTTACAAAGTGGCGTTAATGACGACACAAAGCATCCCTAAAGAGAAGATACGCATTGGTTCATTACTGCTATGTTCTCTCAGTGGCTTTACGGCAATCTGGCAGGGTTTAGCTGGCTAGTTATTGGCGATAAAGACAAGAAGAAGAGAGACATCTTAGAAAACCAACACAAACACCCAGTAGATAAAAGGACGCTCTATGACTTACGACGAATTCAACGCATTCTGCGAGTCACTGCCTGCAACCAGTTATGTGATGCAGTGGAATAACTCTCACGTTTGGAAAGTAGGTGGCAAGGTGTTTGCGATTGGTGGTTGGGGACAGAAAGATGAGCCTGCGTTTATCTTCAAGGCGTCCGATCAGAATTTCGACTTTCTCAAAGAAGAGCTGGGCTATAAACCCGCACCCTACTTTGCTTCACGCGGTATGAAATGGATTCAGCTGTTTGAAAGCACGCCAGAAAGGGATGAGGAGCTGAGATACTATCTCATTGAGTCACACCGAATTGTGTCCTTAGGTCTAACCAAAAAGAAACAAGCAGAGCTAGGGCTCAATCAGTAGCGTGTATTACGTACTGCTAATCTGAGCCCTTCTTTTGCAGTGAGGAAGGATCCCTAAGAAGTCTGTTTCAAAAATGCAGGTAAATAGCGTTCTATTTTTTGCTCTGAGATAAGCGGCACCAATAAATAGATCAAACCCGCAAAGGCAATAGATCCGGCTAAGTCTTCTGGTCGATGCATGCCAAGCCAAACACGGCTATAGGCGACACCACCAGCCCAAACCAGTAAACCGCCGACTAGATAAAAGCGTTTCGCCTCTAGGAGAAGACCACCAAAGAACGCCAAACACACACCGACGAAAATCATATGTCCAGATGGGAAAGAGTAGTCGGTTTCACCCAACCAGTGACGCGTTCGCCACTCGCTCACCTTATCTTGTACAGACTCAATCGCAGCATTCTTTTCAACCAATGGTAATTCGTAAAACACTTCCGGCATATCAACCACTTCCTGCGTCACCAAATACTCAGAATAAGGACGAGGGCTCTCAGTGGAATGCTTTAAGAAGGTTTTCGCTGCAAAGCTAAGCACCAACAACAAGCCGAGCTGCAGACAAAGACTGACTAACTTAGCTTTAGAAAACTTCATCGTGAGCAGGACTAAAGACAAAACAGCGAGCGTGACCAAGAACCCTTGATTGCCCGCCGAGTAAGTCACAAACGTCATAAAAGCACCGTAGAAAGGCAGAACCGCACTTCCGAGGTCGAAGTCAGATCCAAAGATCAAAAAGGGTATGAGGGAATACAAACTTAGAACGAGCAGTAATAAGCCTTTGGATTTGTTAGAGAACAGAGAAGTCATGGCTAAGATCTTTTAGATAAAGTGATCGGATGCTATCGCAGCTTAGCATCGTCAATATCAATTTTATGTCAAAACGGTCAGTCAGCCGTCATGGTGTAACAATATTCGATTAATGGACCTCTTGAGTATTGATTCGGTGAACAGCCACGACAGCACCAATAATGTTCAACATCCATTTATGTTCATAGAGATAGCAAAAACCACTGAAACCAGACGAAACAAAGGCATCACCCCACTAAGTAGACTACCGGACGCGTTCTGCTGATAAAGTGAACACTTACCGGATTATAAAGCCAGAATCTTAAAAACTTTGCTGTCAGTCCTTTAAATCCACTATTGAAAGGATTACCATCTGGTCTGCTTTCAAAAGCAAAACAGATTATTAATTTTTATTCTCAGGGCGGGGCGAAATTCCCCACCGGCGGTATGTCCTTAGCAAAATCTAAAGATAAGCCCGCGAGCGCTCGATTCGTCGAGGTCAGCAGATCTGGTGAGATGCCAGAGCCGACGGTTATAGTCCGGATGAGAGAGAATGAAAACACACTCGTTTAAGTTGGAAAGGCGCGCCCATTTATTGGGTTCATGCTTCCAACTTAGACGGGTGCATTTCGTTTTGGATAAAACCATAATGAGCTAATACCAATCACAGTAAATAAATGATCAGAGATAGCGCAGGAAAAACGCTTGAGAACAAGGCAAAATTTTTCGATAAGTAGTTATTCTACAGTCAAAAATTCTAACGCCGTTATCAAGGGTTTTAACCAGCTAGAATGACCAGTTGTTTACTACGATTGGTACAAGTTACTTGTAATGAGTAGGCTTTGTTGTGCTCGGTTGAGATCCCTCATACAGCCCTGATTCTGGTGATATTTTAGGAGTTTAACCATGAATCAGTCTTCACTACTTGCCGAATTTGGCGAACCAATCACTCGCGTTGAAAACGCACTGCAAGCTCTACGCGAAGGTCGTGGCGTACTTCTACTTGACGATGAAGATCGTGAGAACGAAGGCGACATCATCTACTCAGTAGAACACCTGACGAATGCTCAAATGGCGCTTATGATCCGCGAATGCAGCGGCATTGTGTGTCTGTGTCTAACTGACGAGCAAGCGAACCAACTTGAACTTCCACCTATGGTTGTTGATAACAACAGCGCAAACCAAACTGCGTTTACCGTCACTATCGAAGCGAAAGTTGGTGTAACAACAGGTGTTTCTGCCGCTGACCGTGTAACAACGATCAAGACAGCGGCCAATCCAACAGCTAAGCCTACTGACCTTGCTCGCCCTGGCCACGTATTCCCATTGCGTGCTCGTAAAGGTGGTGTACTTGCTCGTCGCGGCCACACAGAAGGTACAGTAGATCTTATGCAAATGGCTGGTCTTCAATCTGCCGGTGTACTTTGTGAAGTAACCAATCCGGATGGTACGATGGCAAAAGCGCCAGAGATCGTTGCTTTCGGCAAACTACACAACATGCCAGTACTGACCATTGAAGACATGGTGATGTACCGCACTGAGTTCGACCTTAAGCTTGCATAACGTTTAGCCCTCAATGCTAAACACTTAGTCGTTAAGTCAACTACACTGCGAAGTGAACATTGAAAGGCCTCACTCTTACTGCTTTTAGAGTTAAAGCATATAGGGTGAGGCCTTTTTAATTTCCGTAGCTTGAAACGAGCCTGAAATGGATCGCCAAAGTGTCTCTACTTACCGAAACCTCCCCAACCTATCGTTAGAAAAGCGTAACCTCTCAAAAAATCCTGCAAAATATGAGAAACATTCACTCGAATGGTGAAGTCATGCACCATCATTGATCATCCATAATTACAGGGAAATCATAAGCAACTGAAATATAACACTTATTTATTTTGGCACGGTGTCTGCACTACCACTAAGTAGGTATACAAATATTAGGAGTTGAATATGTTTGTAGTTATTTCAGTGGGTTTATCCCTATTAGTACTTGCGGCCCTGTTTCATTTCTCAAGGAAGAGACAAACAGCGCTATCACACAGGTTTGAAACCTTAGTTCTGCTTAGAGAATTATTGTTGTTATCACGCAAACATCGCGCGGCAACGCACTATGCTCTAGCTTATAAGTTGTCTAGCGACTCGATTCGCAAAGTGAACGAGATTTACGACAACATACTTGAAGTATCTGAACTGCTTCAGTCCCATGTGTCGTTTGATAGCCGCCCTATGTATCGCATCTATCACCTCAAGCTCATCGCCATGCACAGCGACTGGCAAAACCGTAGCTTGGTGCGTAACCAATCGATTCATGGCAAAACGATACGTCACAGCATGTTCTTAATGGATGAAGTGATGATCATCTGGCTTATTCAGTCTGAGCGAGAAGACATGAGCCGTGAGTATCACATGAATTGGCAACAGATCTTAGACTGCATGGAGATCCTGACCAAGTTACGCATGTGCATACCTGATATGGAGAAGCCTGAGGAGTACGCGAGATTCAAATTCTACGCCTCTCAGACACACAGAAAACTCAACCAGTTATCGATTATCTGCCCTCTTAGTAGTGGGTCACCGGTTTGTACGCGAGCGATGCATGCACTCTCAGAGATCGCATCAAGTAACGAAGCGACCCAACCGGCAGATAGCATGTACGAATTAACCAGTGATATCTCTAGCGTCGTGTCGCAAGTTTACGACCAAGTATTATCCGATATTACGAGAAGCTTGTATCAGCCTTTACCAGACGTAAACGAAAAGGTAATAAATACCCGATTATCCGTACATCATTACATGTAAAGACTTCGTGAGAGGAGAGCGTGCTGGAACTCTGAATTATTGAGTTCAAATCCGATATCACCATTGATATCGGATTTTTGTATTTATGGGCTTATATATTTATTTGGTTCTATTTTAGGGCGAGACATATTGAGCATTCCTTTAATCCAATGGCAGATGCCCTGTTTTCACTAGGATAACCGTCTCTTCTTCCACATAAGGAAAATGCTCACTCATGTGTGGGCTGCGCATCCATGTGTGTTTTGGATACTCACCATGTTCGTCTTTAAAGGTGCCAGAAAGTACAAATATCTCTTCACCGCCAAAGTGGCGATGCGGCTGAAAACGTTCGCCAACCGGCCACTTCACTAACGCGACATGCTCGTGTTCGAACTCATGCAGTGGCATCACTTGTAAGCCGCCAATACCCTGAAGCCATTCTGTTTCCAAAGTATTAATACGAACTTGAGTTAAGTCTCTCGCGTCAAACTGGTTGAGCTTAACCAAGATCGTACAGCCATTTTTGCTGGATGGGGAATGCGCGCTGCCCGGCGGATTACGGATATAAGTGCCCGCTGGGAAATCTCCGGTTTCATCAGAGAACACACCCTCTAATACGAAGATCTCTTCACCTTGCGGATGTGGGTGCTCAGAAAACGAAGAGTCAGGATCGTACTTCACCACGCTGGTCGTGTGGCCCGATTCTTTCTCTTCTCTTTCAAGTGGCTTACGCCAAACCCCTTTAGCAGGGCTTGCGACCCAATCTAATGTCTCGGTTTCTATAACCAGTCTCTTTGAAAAGTCCATATTGAACATAATGGCGACCTTACTCTTGTTATCGTTTTAATTATTATTGTTGTCTTTCTCGTTTCTATTCTACGCGAATACTGATCAAGGAGGCTATCTCGCTGCTATTTTGCCTGCGCGATAGCCACCTAAAAAGAATCCTAATTAATTGCGGCCAGCAATCACTCCGCCATCAACATCCCAGATTGCACCCGTTACCCAATCTGCACTGTCTGACAGTAGGAAAGAGATGCTATTAGCGATGTCTTTCGGCAAACCTACTCGACCAATAGGATGGAACGCGTTGAAGCCTTCTAGCGCTTGATCCACTTCTTCAGGTTTGATGAAAGATTCGTAAATCGGCGTTTTAACAACAGCAGGAGAAACCGCATTCACGCGAATGTTGTAGTCCGCAAGCTCCATCGCCATGTGCTGTGTTAAAGCGTGCAAGCCAGCTTTTGCCATTGAATACGCAGAGGATGGTGTCGCTCTAATAGCTTGTTTGGCCCACATAGAGCCTACATTTACCACGTTTCCGCCACCGTTTTTGATCATCAACTTGCTGACAGCTTGAGTGATGAAGAAGGTTGCTTTATTGAGCTGCATGTATTGCTCGTAATCAGATTCTTGGTGTTCAATAAACGCTTTAGGGTTGAAGTAACCAGCCGCATTCACAAGGTAACCAATACCTTCTTCGAGCGACTCTAAATGCGTAATAAGACGAGACACACTTGCATCATCATAAAGGTTAGCTTGCCAGCCTGAAGCATGACCGAGCGATTGCAGCTCTGACACCGCTTTATCTAACTTAGTTGGGTTATTGCCGACCACCAACACATGGATGTTTTGAGCGACTAACTGCTTCGCTGTTTCAAAGCCCATACCACTTGTGCCACCGATTACTACTGCAATACCATTTTTAGTGAAGTTCATTTTGTTATCTCCTAAGTCATGTGAACGTGGTAATCTTAGGCTTTGAACTAACACTATGAATAGTAAGTACAAATCAGTTAGGTAGGTACTTATTGGTACATCTTTATGAAAAATCAGGAAAACTTTTTTTCAAGAAAATCAGCACCAGAGCGCTCAGCTCGCATGGTCGAAACCATCTACGGCTGTAAATGGTCGCTAACGGTTTACCAATTACTGGCAAATGGCATTAATCGCCCCGGTGAAATGGTGCGCTCAGTAGAAGGGCTATCTACAAAGGTATTGAATGAATGTTTGAAGCGAAATGTAGAATTTGGAATTTTAGACAAGCAAATGTTCAACGAACTACCACCAAGAGTTGAATACCAAGTGACGCCGTTCGGCGAGAAGTTCTTGTTGATTCTAGACCAGCTGGAAAACCTACAAAACGAAATCGACGAGATGTAAGTTTGAGCCAGTCCAACTATTGCCAAAAACAGCAGACAGAAAAAGGAAGGCAACAAGCAGCACTTAGCTCACTGGCATTTGCTCAAAGCGACCTTTTACAAAATCAATGAAGGTTCGAATTCGGCTCGGTTGATAGCGGTCTCGATGGTAGATCGCTGAAAAGTCGACTTTCGGCACTATCCACTCATTAAACACCTGCTCCAATTGCCCATCATTGATCTCTTGCAAGCAATAGATGGTTGGTACACGAATAATTCCGTTGCCCGATTTCGCGCCCTGTACTAACACTCGCCCATTCTTACATTGCAGCCTACCCGTCACATGAACATCGACTGTTTTCTTGGTGTCATCCAAAGCTTGAAAGCTCCACTTACGCACCGATCCCGTTAAGCAATCATGGCGGATCAGATCTTTAGGATGGCTTGGCTTCCCTTTGCGAGTGAAATACTCAGGGCTCGCGAGTGTTCCCATTTCAATATCCAATAGCTTTCTTGCGATAAAGCCCGCGTCTTCTAAGCTCCCCATACGAAAAGCGATATCAAAGGCGTCTTCAATCAAATCGACTCGGTTACTACTGAAATCAAGGCTGATGCTGATGTCTGGGTAGAGCTGCATAAACTCATTGACCAAATCCGCGATGATCACTTCACCCAAATAACCGCCAACACAGTTTACTTTTATGTCGCCACGTACTTCTTCGACATCATCCACAGCAGCAATCAGAGCTTGGTCTATATTATCTAAGGCTTGTTCACATCTCGCGTACAGATCTTGCCCAGCGTGAGTCAGCCTTAAGGTTCGAGTGGTGCGGATAAACAGTGTCACACCCATCTGCTTTTCTAGGCTGCTCACTTGGCGTGATACGTGGGAGCGCGACACATCCAACTCCTCCGCCGCTTTGGTGAAATTACCTAAACGAGCGATCAGCACGAAAGAACGAATATCAGACAGGTTAATTTGATTAAGCATAGTCGCCAGCTTACTAATGGAGTTATGAGATAGACGCTTTATTGTTGCACCACAGCAACAGTGTTTCAAGTAAAGCGCTATATATCAACAATGCTATTTTCCTTAATATACCTCCATCGCAACGAAGCAAGACAACAAACACTTGATTCGAATGCACTTAAACAATACGTCGTAGCCAACCGACGCAATAAAAGTACAGAGGAAATAAAATGAAAAAACTAATCGTAATTACAGGTGCAAGCTCTGGTATTGGTGAAGCAATCGCTCGTCGTCTAAGCGATGAAGGTCACCCTCTGCTACTTTTAGCTCGCCGTATTGACCGCCTTGAAGCACTGAACCTACCAAATTCACTGTCAGTGAAAGTAGACGTAACAGACAAAGCGTCTTTTGATGCGGCAATCGCACAAGGTGAAGCGAAGTTTGGCCCTGTAGATGCGCTTATCAACAACGCAGGTGCAATGCTTCTTGGCCAAATCGATACTCAAGACGCTCAAGAGTGGAAGACAATGTTCGACGTGAACGTAATTGGTCTTCTAAACGGCATGCAATCTGTACTTGCTCCGATGATGGAACGCAACACGGGTACTATCATCAACATCAGCTCTATCGCGGGTAAGAAAACATTCCCAAGCCACGCAGCTTACTGTGGCACTAAGTTCGCGGTACATGCTATTTCTGAGAACGTTCGTGAAGAAGTGGCCGCTTCAAATGTTCGTGTTACGACTATCGCACCAGGTGCTGTAGAGACTGAACTTCTGTCTCACACTACCTCTCAAGAGATCAAAGACGGTTACGATTCTTGGAAAGAAGACATGGGCGGCGTACTGGCAGCTGACGATATTGCTCGCGCGGTATCATTCGCTTACCAGCAACCACAGAACGTTTGTATCCGTGAAATTGCTCTAGCGCCAACTAAGCAACAGCCATAGGCCTTTGCCATCGCTAATAAATAAGCGATGAACTAAAAAAGCGCCACGACTTAACAAGTC
>NZ_JBFRJZ010000027.1:16392-75657 GCF_041469125.1 Vibrio sp. 10N.286.51.E5
CACGACTTAACAAGTCGTGGCGCTTTTGTTTTGATTCAATCTAATTGCTAGTAAGAAGCGTGATTAAAACTCAACGCGGTAAACTGACGTGCTACCACTCACTTCGTTGCCAACCGCAATAAAGTGGTTACCAGAACGAGTGAAATACTTGATTGATTCTGGACCTAAATCACCCGCTTTAGCGTTGTAAGTCTCGTTGTCGCAATCACCGTCTTCATCAACCTTAGTGCACACTGGCTGAGTAAAGTCGCGATTGTTCAAGTAGCTGATGAAACTTGCGTTTTTAGGCTGTGTTACGTCGTAAACCATGATGCCACCTTGGCGCTCAAGTCCAATAAAGGCATAGTGCTTACCGTTGATTTCAGCCACTTCGATCGCTTCAGGTTCTACGCCTTTATCATCACTACGATCGTCACCGCTTTGGTTGTTATCATTGGTGCTGTTGAAGTTTGCAGGATCTTGCTCAAGTACGATTCGAGCAAAATCATCGCCACTATCAAACACTAACTCACCCGACTCATCCCAGATAGAGAAAGAACGACTACCAAATGCTTGAACCTTTTGGTCAGCAGCGAGTATGCCTTGTGGCTTAATCACTTTAAGACGTGCAAGTTGCTTGTTGTCTTTCAATGCGCCTGCTAATGGGTGGTTAGCATCAACGTCTAACTTCTTGCCACGCACTTCATCGACATAAGCGATACAAAAGTCTTTTTCTGTGGTGTAGTTATCGGTGCCTTGATAGTCATCGCCATCCCACTCAAAACCTTTCTCATCACACATTTCTTGCGTAGTCTTGATGCCATATTCACGACCATCACCTTCGTTCGCAGTCACGATGTAGGTGTTGCCATCAACACTGTAGCTAGTGATGCTATCTGGCATGTAGAGGCCTTCTAACATCGCGTAGCTTTGCAGATTACCGATATTTTTGTCTTTGTTTGACGCATCTAGCTTAGCGTTATCCCAAGGCTTTCCGCCTAGTCCAAGAATCGCATCCACATGTGCACTCGCCACATCAATCGCTGCCAACGCGTTGTTCTCTTGGAGGGCAACGTAGAGTTTTCCGTTATCCGCAAATGTTAGGTATTCCGGTTCAAGATCTTGAGCAACCGTTGCATTCGGCGCAGAGATTCGAACCTTGTCGGTTAGCTCTGCATGGCGAGGCTGACCTTGATTGAATGCCTTGAAATCAATCTGAGTGACTGTCGCTTGCAAAGGACCATTGGTTAAATCCACCAGCGTTACTGAACCTTCAGGATCAATGCTGTAATCCGCATTCGGCTCACCTTCATTTACAGAGGCAATGTAGCGACCATCTTTCGAGAAGCTCACCATGTCCGGTAATGCACCAGCCGTATAAGTAGTAATCAGCTCTAACGTGTCTGAACGATAAAGGGCAATGATGCCGTTTTGTTGCTTGTCAGCATTTTCAATCGCGACAGCAACTAATCCTTGATGAGTCGACACACTGTTCGCTGCACCAATATCAATACCAGAAGCTGCAGCCGCTGATTGAAGATCAATCGAACCCGAAGATGTTGGTTCGCTAGCTGAGTTCATTGATAAAACATCAACTTTCTGAGCTTGAGCGTTCACAACATAAAGCTTGTCGGTACATGAATCGTAGCTGACGATTTCGGCTGCAGAAGTATCAAACGGGGCGTCGGCGATTGAACGGCCAACTAGGCTGATTCCGGTTACCTCAGCATTGGAAGCGCTTGGCTGCTCGATGGATTGGCATTGAAGGCTAAAAGCATCAAGTGATGTTTGAGATGGCGTAGCAGTCGTTGGTGATGTTGGTTGAGAACAGCCTACTAGAGCAGAACTTACCGCGATAGGCAGTAATAATGTCAGCTTATTAAATTTACGATTCATATATCCTCCATAATTTGAATCGCGATCATAGAGGGCTGTTATGACACTTATCTTTCCCTTTTATTAACAATAAATGACGACAATAAATAACTTTTACCCATAGCAACAGAAAGTTAATGCGAACAACCTATTAACAAGTAAGCAAAAAAAAGCGCCCAATCTGGCTGATGCTTGAGCGCCTTTAGTAAACTGTATAGGGAGATTAGAAGTTGTAACCACCACCAATCATGAATACCCATGGGTCGATATCAACGTCTGTTGAGTACTGGTTACCCGCTGTATCTTTATACTTTGCAGTTGTATCTATATCTGCATACCAAATAGATGCATTTAGGAACCAGTCTTCATTGATCATGTAATCCACGCCAATATTTGCTGCAAGCCCCCAAGAGTCATCAAGAGACAAATCACGTAGTTGAGCGTCTTTACCAGTTCCGTTAAATTTTTCATCAAAGAAGAACGTGTAGTTAATACCTGCACCTACATAAGGGCGAATTTCACTGTTCGCTTCACCAAAGTAGTACTGAACCATAAGTGTAGGCGGAAGGTGTTTAACATCTGCAATATCACCTAGTCCAAGTAAATCAGTAGATACCGTATGTGAAAATGGTGTTGCTGCAAGAATTTCTAAACTAACGTTATCAGTGAACATATAGCCAAATGTTAGGCCAAGTTGAGTATTTGAATCTACAGATAGCTCAGAACCTGGTGAGTTTAGTACATCACCACTGCTGTCGTTTGGAGATACCATTGCTGCACCTGCACGGATGATGAAATCACCTTCTTTATGAGCAAGAACATTGGTTGACATAAGAGCCGCAATAACCGCAATACCACATACTGTTTTTTTCATTATAATTTCCTTTTGGGGGGCTTAATCTTTATTGGTGAATGAGTAATCATTTCTTATTTTGCGTGCAAGGTATCATAGAATAACCCTACTTTATTGATGGAAATCAATTTGTGAAAAGTTGTGATTATTTATGTAAATTTATATCGACCCGATCACTTTATTCCTTCATTTTATTGACAGTTTTGTAATGCAGCTTTTCCGTGCGTCATTTTGTTAATCCAATCAATTCACTCTATTCGTATCTTTTTTGGATCAAAATAGAGCAAGCCAATATCTCACGTGCATCATTTTGGTGCAGAACAACAAGAATCAATCTCGCCTCGTATAATATTCAATGAGTTACATTTGGCTTAGTGCTTGCAAGTCTATGTTCATAATCATAAATACATTGAGGTTCTGATCATGCAAGACACTCTAACAATCGTTCTGGCCGGCGGTGTTGGCTCTCGGCTTTCCCCTCTCACCGATAACCGTGCAAAACCTGCGGTACCCTTTGGTGGCAAATATCGAATCATCGATTTCACACTCGCGAACTGCTTACACTCTGGGCTACGCCAAATTTTGGTGCTGACTCAGTACAAATCTCACTCTTTGCAAAAACATTTAAGAGATGGTTGGTCGGTGCTTAACCCTGAGCTCGGCGAATACATCACCAATGTTCCTCCACAAATGCGAACCGGTGATAGCTGGTACAGCGGTACTGCCGATGCGATTTATCAAAACTTGTATCTACTTTCACGCAGTGAAGCCAAGCATGTGGTGGTGTTATCCGGTGACCATATCTATCGCATGGATTACGCACCAATGCTCAAGCAGCACAAAAAGAACGAGGCCGACCTAACTGTGGCGTGCATGGAGGTTTCGATTGACGAAGCCAAAGAGTTTGGTGTGATGGAGATAGATGAATCTCTAGAGATCAATAACTTTACCGAAAAGCCACGTTACCCTGCATGTGTACCTGGAAGGCCAACTCGAAGCATGGCTTCAATGGGTATTTACGTCTTTGATAAAGAAGTACTGACACAGGCATTATTGGCAGACGCAGAAGATCCAGACTCAAGCCACGATTTTGGTAAAGATATCATTCCTAAATTGGTGGGCAACAACAGTGTTTACGCATACAAGTTTGGGGATGAAGAAGGCCGAGTGACCCAAGATGCGTACTGGAGAGATGTGGGTACTATCGACTCTTATTACCAATCCAACATGGACCTGTTAAAGCCAGCTTCGCCTATCGATTTATATCAACCTGATTGGGCGATTCGTACTTACGAACCGCAGCTGCCACCCGCACGAACCATTGCTTCAGTTGAAGGTAATCAAGGAATATTCATCAACTCGATGATAGCGAATGGCGTTGTAATTGAAGGCGGCTCGGCGCAAAACTCAATCTTCTTCCCGAAAGTGAAAGTCAGCAATGCCGCGATTGTGATTGATAGTATTCTGTTTGAAGATGTTGAGATTGGAAAAAATTGCCACATACAAAACTGCATCATCGACAAGAACGTTAAGGTGCCTGACGGAACCCAGATCGGTCTTGATGGCCTTGCCGATGCGAAACGCTTCCACATATCAAAACAAGGCGTGATTGTGGTGCCCTCTTCTTACCAATTTGAAGAGTAACCTTTAACGTTGGAATAGCTTTTCTTTAAACGAAAAAAGGCAGCGAATTCGCTGCCTTCTTATTTACTCACACAGCTTCAGTTAAGCCTTAACGGTCCATGTATTCGATTAAACAGAAACCTTAGAAAGGCCCTAGCTCAATCATTTGAGCAATCACAACAGAAACCAAAGCGCCTACCGACCAGAACAAGAACAGTGGTAAGAAGAAACGAACCCACTTGGTGTAAGGTACTTTTGCTATAGCCAATACCGCCAACAAGCCACCATTGGTTGGGTAAATATAGTTAGAAATACCATCACCCAATTGAGAAGCCAGTGCCGCCACTTGACGAGTCACTTCACCAATATCTGCCAACGGAATAATGATTGGCATGGTGATCACCGCTTGGCCACTGCCCGATGGAATGAACAGGTTGATCGCAGCCTGCGAGAAGTAGATCCCTGCTGCTGCCACAAGTTTAGAGCTACCAGAAATGATCTGTGCAAGATAGAAGATCATAGAATCAACAATCTTCGCGTCTTCCATAATGGTTAGCACTGAACGAGCAAAAAAGATGATCAGTACCGCGATCAATACGTCGCTAACACCTTTGGTCCAATACTCACAGATCTTGTTCGGAGATAAACCCGCCACCAAACCCGGAATAATAGCCATCGCCACGAATGCACCCGCAATCTCGGTGAAGCCGAACCCCATCGTCAACGTGCCGAAGATCATGTATGCGAATACGCCCAAGAACGCGATGCCCGCAAGCTTTTCACGTGTGGTCAGTGTTTTCGCTTCAACATTTGATTCATAGTGGTAACCCGTGCCGTGTAACAAGCCTTTGGTCGGATCTTGCTTAACTTTGCGCGCGTAGTTAAGCACATACCATGCACCCGTTAACAACATGAACATACCAACAATAAAGCGGTACCACATGCCTGAATACATAGGCAGTTCAGCGATAGTGTGTGCAATACCCGTAAAGAATGGGTTAGCCAAAGCGGCCGCGAAACCGGCACAACTTGCCAGTAAAACAACGCCAAGTGCCGTAATCGCGTCATAGCCAAGCTTGATACAGATCGGGATCATCAAAGAGATGAAAATGACATCAAGTTCACGCATACCGGTGAAGGTAACGTTGAAGAAGATCGCCGTCATGATCACAGGCGCAATCACGTATAAGCCTTGCTTCTTTAGCTTAGTAGTTAGTGCAACAACGGATGCGTCTAACAGACCCATGTGTTTGATAATGCCAAAAGCACCACCCACAAATACCACAACGCCCATCACGCCAGAAGCGGATTTGAAGCCTTTAAAAAATGATTCGAAAAAAGAGGCTAATGTTGTTGGGTTGCTGGTCAATTGTGTGTAGCTGTCTGGGTCGATAACCGTGCGGCCATTCATGACCACTCGCTCGAATTCACCAGCAGGGATGAAGTAAGTTGCGATTGCAGCAACGATCACCATGATAACCAAAGAGAGAAACGGGTGGTTTACTTCTTTCTCTGTCGGCGCTGCGTTACCAGCTTGAGATGTAGGTACGGATGTAGATACCGTAGTCGTCATATAGACTCCTTATTTGTCAGCAACTAAGGTTCACTTAGCCGCCGAGAGGGATTTTTGGAAAAACGAAACCCTTCACGCTGAACTAAGTTCGCGCTAATTTAGGCTGTTTCAAAAAGGCCTTTGATAGATGGTGCTCTCAAATGTACATAGTGAAGTAGTGAGAACTACTCTCTTTGCGTCCGAGCAAAATGCAGATGTTCGGCCAAGTCAGGCCAAACTGAATGAGGTCATTACAAGCAGATAAACAGAAAAAGTCTGTTTTGGTAATGCGTTTTTTATCAATTACAAAGACAAGCGGCGCATACTAGCACAACGAGTCATTAATTGTCAGAAAAGTGTGAGTTTCGTCATGCTTTGGTGAGCAAAAGAAAAGCGCCCACTAATAAGTAAGGCGCTTTTCTGCAATCGAATCGAGTTACTTAGGTGCTAATTCGTAGTTTTCTTGCATCTCATGAGGGACAATCCCGTACTCATAATCCGCTAAGTAGCCATCCTTATAGACCTTCATTCCCTTCTCATCCCAGCTCACTTTGATCATCGCCGTGTTGCCATCTTCACTGCCTAACAGCTCCAGCATTTCTGCATCAATCTTAATGGCTTTGATGGTTTTAATACGCTTAAACGGCTTAAATTCAGTGGCCGAGAATACGATGGCCGAGCGATAACGCTTAAGCTTGAGTCCAATCGCAAAGATTCTCGATTGTTGCTCAAACTGCAACATATTGATCTAGGCTCAATTGATGAGTCTCGCATTTCAGAACTTGTGCGATTCAAAGTCGAAACGCCGGTTCGCTATGAAGGTGACATTAATTATTGGCGTCAGGGCGTCGAATTTCCTGTCGATCAACTGGCATCCAATAAAGAAGTCGATATTCGAGCACGCATTACCATACCCGAGTCTCAACTCACAGCAGGAGAGTTTCACTTCAATATGGAGTGGGCAGTTGAGTGTCTATAAATTAGTAACTTAAGCTGAGTTTTTAATCAAAGAAGAAAAAGTGAGTGAGCTGGAAAGAAAATCAATGGAGTGACAAGTTCGGAATTATAAAACCGATAAAGAGAGATTCACTGGGAATTCGCTGTAGGTTAGCGCAAATTATCAAGGATGGAGTTTTTTTGAACATGTCTTTAAAACACGAAACATAATATGCGATCAGTTCATCGGACTTTCAAGGGAGTAACAAGAGAATATTTGATAACACTGAAGTCAATCACACATGTGCTAATTCTCAGTTGGTTAATCTATCCGATGTTTGCTACGTTTAAATGACACAGTCATTGGAAAGGTATGATTTATGAAAATAAATGTTCAAACACATCATGTATCAATTAACGACGAGTCACGCAAAGACATCGAAGGTAAATTCGAGAAGATATCTAACCATTTCCCATCACTGATCAGTTGCGACATCATCATTACTAAAGAACACGGTCAACATCAGGTTGAAGTATTCACCAACTACGAAGGTGTACGAGTAACAGCAAAATCGACAGACGATGTTATGTACCCAGCTATCGCTGCAGCACTTAAGAAACTTGAAGCGGGCCTAAGTAACCGTAAGGGACAATTGAAAGCCGACCTACACGAGAAACCAACAAGCACGAAGCCAGAGATTGCTTCGGACATCATCCAAGAGATGAAATTGGTATAAATCGATAAGTAGTTAAAGCGAAATAACGAATAGAAACTTATTAAGAATTTCAAAGCCAGCATACGTTGCTGGCTTTTTCGATCTTAAAGCCAAGCAAACCTTCGCTTCTTTACCGTCCCTCGAATTCAGCTCAACCCCACATCATTATTAACGCCCTTAAGTTCTTAGCAGCTATAACAATCACTTGTCGGATTTGATACAGTTATAAGCAGAAATTTAGACCACAACGGAATGTTTATTATGAAGAAAATCGCGTTGATACTTTTCCTTGCTACTCAATTAATGGCTTGTACCGAGGTTGGCAGTGAAGCTTGGTGTGCGGATATGAAAGAAAAGCCTAAAGGTGACTGGACGGCTAATGAAGCGGGCGATTTTGCTAAACACTGTATTTTCTAATCACGTTAGCTTCTAATTCTACATTGGGCTGAATTAATACGCTCTGTGTAAAACAATCCATGGAATAAGTGAGTTTTAATGGAACACCAACTAGACAACAACTGGAAGCACATCGAATGGGTATTAACCGACGTCGATGACACGCTCACTTGGCAAGGTTCACTCCCTCCAGAAACCCTGATTGTGTTACAAAAGCTGAGAGACAATGGAATCAAAGTGGTCGCTGTAACGGGAGCCTGTGCTGGTTGGTGTGACCATATTGCGCAGCTCTGGCCTGTCGATGCCGTGCTTGGAGAAAACGGCGCCTTCTTACTAGAGAAGCAAGATGATGCATTACAACTCTCATCTGAAACACCGCTAGAACAAGTGCGTAAGAACCAAGCTAAGCTAAAACAAGAAGTTGAAGCGATCTTGTTGAGTTACCCCGACCTATCGCTAACTTTGGATCAATCTTACCGCTTGTGTGAGGTCGCGATTGATATCGGCCAAAACCGTAAGCCTGTTGATCCTGAAACTGTTCAAGCGGTACTCGAAAGAATACACGCTTTAGGCGCACACGCGACGGCAAGTTCGATTCATATCAACGCTTGGTACGGCGAACACTCAAAGAAAAACGCCGTGCACCGTTTCCTGGCTAATAAAGGCTTATCGCTTGAGCAAATCCACAATCAAGCCTGCTATGTCGGCGATTCAATGAATGATCAGCAGATGTTCGAATCACTTCCACTTACCGTTGGCGTGGCAAACATTCAACATTATTGGGATAAGCTAGAGCACCATCCAAGCAGGGTCATGTCGCAGCCTGGTGGCTATGGGTTTGCAGAATTTGTGGATGCGCTGCTGAGGCTTAAAAGTGAAGTAATTTAGATAATCGCTCAGACTTTGAAGCAAAAATCGCACAAGTTTTCACTCATACGATTTCATTCATGTCATGTCCATCGATTAAACGGGCTCAACGAACTTAGAGAATAATCATCCCATCTCGATAAGTCAGTGATGGTGCTACATCTTGACCAAGTAAGACTGGGCCATCGAGGTCGACGATTTCAGATTGAACAGCGATAGGCAGAGCTGCACGCATCGCCAGCGATGTACCGAGCATACAACCCGACATCAGCGTAAATCCTAGCCTTTGAGCTTCTTCAGCAAGTACCAATGCTTCGGTCAAACCACCTGTTTTATCGAGCTTGATGTTGACCATTTCATATTTGCCTAACAAAGATGAAAGTTGCGAAGTGGTATGACAGCTTTCATCAGCACACAGTGGTATCGGGTGCTTGATGTGCGCCAATGAGGCATCGTGCTGTTGGGGTAACGGCTGCTCGATCATCGCAATATCAAATTCTACCAGTTGATTGAACAACTCTTCGAGATTCAATCCTGTCCACGCTTCATTGGCATCCAATACAATTTGAACATCTGCCGCAGCTTCTCGTACCGCGCGAACACGCTCTACCACCTGCTCGCCGTCAAGCTTCACTTTCAGAAGTTTCGCACCATTCGCGACATAGTCTCGAGCCTGAGTCGCCATGGCTTCTGGCGTGCCAATCGAGACTGTCATTGCAGTCACGATTTGAGAAGGCAACTCAAACAAGCTATTCGGAAACGTCTGGTCGTTCTGCTGAGCTTCAAAATCCCAAAGCGCACAATCGACCGCATTGCGCGCTGCCCCTCCGGTCAATAAAGACTGAAGATGATCTCTTAGCTCTGCCGGATCAGTAACGCCTCGTTCAAACATAGCTTCAAGTGCGCTAGACGCTTGTTGGATTTGCGCTAACACAGACTCCGATGACTCGCCGTATCGTGGGTAAGGCGTGCATTCGCCCTGAGCTCGTTTGCCACCATGTTCAATGTAAACACGAACAACGTGACACTCAGTTCGACTGCCACGAGAGATGCGAAAAGGCGTTTGCATCGCGATAATAATGGGTTCAGCTGTAATCTTCATAATTTCACTCGGTTGATGTTCACTTTAACAAATGGAAACGTAGAAATGATGAAGTCGTTAAAGTGAATGTCGCAAATGATCAGTAATGTGTTGTACACCAAAGCGCACTGGGTCCGTCACTGGCACTTGATAGAGTGTGGTCCATTCTTGGCACAATGTCTCAGCCTCTTCAATGCTAATCGCCGACGTGTTCAAGCAGATACCCACCAGCTTCGCGTCTGGATTAGTCAGTCGCGCCGCTTGCAAGTTGGCTTCAATCGTCTGTTCTATGCTTGGTAATTTAGCATGAGGAAGGTTACGAATATGTGGTCGCCCAACTTCATGACACAGCACTAAGGCATCCGCTTGTGCGCCATGTAAAAGACCCAAACTCACGCCTGCAAACGAAGGGTTGAACAAAGAGCCTTGCCCTTCAATGATGTCCCAATCGTGGTCGGTAAAATCAGGGCTAATCGCTTCAACTGCGCCAGAAATAAAATCCGCAACCACCGCATCAATCGAAATACCGCTGCCTTCAATCAAAATACCTGTCTGCCCTGTCGCTTTAAACTGAGCGGATGTTCCCGCTTGTTTAAGCGACTTTTCAATCGCTAATGCCGAGAACATTTTGCCTACTGAGCAATCAGTTCCGACAGTAAGCAGGCGCTTACCTTGACGAAGCTTACCGTTACCAACATTAAGAACACCGTCAAAATGGCGTACATCATGAAGCTTAGTCAATCCTTGTTGCTGCATGTCAGAAAGCGGTGAAAATTCACTCAATCGTTGGTGCATGCCAGATGCAATCTCATATCCCATTTCTGCAGCGGCCATAATGGTTGACTGCCAAGAATCAGGAATAACACCACCCGGATTTGCGGTACCAATCACTAGCGTCTTCGCGCCCTGCGCTTGCGCCTCTTGCAGGGTCATATCCGTTAAGCCCAGTGAAACGGTATCACCCGTTAAACGCAGTTGACCTAGGCAGATTTCTGGTCGCCATTGATGAATACCGCGAGCTGTTTTTGCAGCGAGTGGGTCAGTAACATCCCCAAGAAAAAGAAGGTAAGGTTGAGCGATCGACATGAGTATTCCTAATTAATAAGCCCTTGTATGGGTTTACTTTAATTAAGAACTTCGAAGCTGCCGAATGCCTATTTATGGCGAGCCTATAACCTTAAGTTATAGGGTGAGTATGGATTTTCAATGAAGCGATAAATTGCTTAACGGAAATCGACTGAGGGGTGTGCTCTGCGCAAAGCATCGATACCGAAAATTGGATGTCTGGTTGAAGCGGCAACACACAGACCGCATCGTCATTTTGATATTGCTCTGCCGTCCACGGATCAACAATCGCAAACCCCGCTTGGTGCTTGACCAGTTCCGCAGCGGCGCTATACCCACGTACAGATATCGGGTGGTGATAATGCTGCTCACGTGCAATAAGGCGTTGATGTAACAGGAGGCCTAATGGATCGCGGCTATCGAGCCCGATGATTGGCAGCGGATAATTGATCAGATCATCTAACGTTAATTCCGCGGGGAAATGATCAACCGTATTGGAAGGAACCAAAACCTTTAGTGATTCGGTTAATAGCGTTTCACTTAATATCGCAGGCGGTGCTTCATCGCCAAACGCGATAGCAATATCAAGCTCATGCTTTAATAACCCAGCACACAGCTCATCACGGTTTGCAGTCAGCAACTCAAAAGAGAGCTCTTGCTTACTGCCATTTTGCTCGCGAGACATTTGGGCGATTACCGGAGTCAGTAATTTAGTCGCTAAAATCGGCGGCGCACCAATGCGTAAATGCTGATGGCCTTGCTTCACTTTGTTGGTCAGAGATCGAAATTGCCCCAATTGCTGATACACCTTTTCCGCTTCTGGCAGTAAGGTTTTTGCCTCAACCGTTGGCACCAACCGCCCTTTAACTCGTTCGAATAAGCCAAACCCAAGTTGTTGCTCCGTGTGCGCCAAAATACGGGTCACGTTTGGTTGCGACACATGCAAGCTGCGCGCGGCTCCAGATACGGTTCCGGTCTGCATAATGGCGTAAAAGACTTCCAATTGTCTTAGGTTCACATTGATGTCCTTATGGTTCGCGAAACAAATCTAGGGTTTGGCTTTTCTTGTATTAGCTAAGCTGTTTATCGGTCTAGCTAGCGTTTTGCGTGAGTCTATTTTAGTAGCTCAGCTATCGTAGGTTGAAGTATCTCAGCCCAAGTTTGATAAGCCTTCGCATTCAAATGCAGATCATCACACGAGTACTCGTTCGACAACAGCTTATTAGGTGACAATACTGAATTCACATCTAAGAACGCAATGCCTTGCTGTGTACAGTACTCGCTTAGCTTGCTATTGAGCAGTTCAACCGACGGATTTAAACCTTGCAGTTTAGAGCCAACATAAAGCGTTGATTGCACCAATATGCGAATCTCATTTTCTTGCCACACCTTAAGCATATCAATGTAGTTCTGGTAGATATGGTCGACATCATAACCCTGAGCTAAATCGTTTATCCCTGCCATAAAACACACCAGCTTTGGCTTCACATTCAACGTGGTATCAATACGGCGCAACATGCCAGTTGTGGTGTCACCCGCTAAGCCACGGTTGACCATCGAAACATCGCGAAAGATATCCGCCCACGGGGCCCATTCGGTGATCGAATCACCAAACATGACTAGGTCTACACTTGGGGAAAAATGGCGATGGTTATCTGATGTCATGATGTAACGACTCATACTGTGGCCTCGTTGCTGAATCTCAGACTGAAGAGCGACTGCCTTGAGGATCTCGCTATCTGGCGTGGCGCTATCAAATTGAGCTAGCAATCCTTCGATATGAGGCTTAAAAGGGCTAAGACGAGTACTCAGTTGATGATGTTCTTTAAGGG
This sequence comes from Vibrio sp. 10N.286.51.E5, assembly GCF_041469125.1. Taxonomy (NCBI): domain Bacteria; kingdom Pseudomonadati; phylum Pseudomonadota; class Gammaproteobacteria; order Vibrionales; family Vibrionaceae; genus Vibrio; species Vibrio sp. 10N.286.51.E5. The sequence goes on from NZ_JBFRJZ010000027.1 coordinate 29,168, forward strand.
AAGATAACCTCTCTAGTAATGCATACAAAGAGCGGTTTTGACCAACTTCTTGGAATAACTGATAGAGATCGAGGACAGAGTGTTGCTGTAGCGCGGCAAGTAATTGCTTGTCTTCCATGGTGTTATCTAACCCTTCAATTATCTGATGATGAACTCAAGATAATATCCGATTGCGTACGGGATAGATAACACTAGAAGCAGAGAATTACTTTTCTTTGATTAGCAGATGGTTACGGTTATCACGGCTTTTCTTAATCAGCTCGTTGCTCTCGTCCATTTCATCTGACTTAGCAAGGCGATCATAAAGCAGCACGTTAACTGTCGCAGCCAAGTTCATGCAGCCTACTGTTGGTACATAAACAACATGATCTGCTCTGTCGGCGACATCTTGAGAAATAGAACCGTCTTCAGGGCCAAAGATATAGATGGCATTTTCTGGGTGTTTAAAACGCGGCAGTGGTGTTGCACCCTCAGCGAGTTCTACACAAACAATTTTCGTTTCTGAATCAAGGTTATCCAAAAACGACTCGACACCCGTTAGTGGGATAGTACGCGCAGCACTCTTAGTATCGGTGTGGAATTTTGCGGCTTTTTCGTAGCGTTGCCCTGTGTATTTAACTTCGTCGACTTGGTAACAACCAGCCGCGCGCATAACAGCACCAACGTTTGTCGGGCTCTTTGGGTTAGTTAAACCAATAGTCACATGGCTTTTGTTCATGAATCTTTCTCACTTAACGAATAGACATAGCAGGGTGCTACAAAGCGTCGCATTCTACCAAAGCAGCGCCAAATTCAAAAGCATCGTAACAAACCGCTCTTTTTATCATTAAGCCCCTAGTTGCAAGGCTTCTAACGTCAAAAACCTAACCGCCATCATGTTTATAAAACAAAAACATTTCTGGATAACAATTCAACAACAAGTCCATTTACATTTTAAAACCACATTAATAATGTGTTGAAAATTGCATGAGATAATCACACAGGAAGCGTGACATGACCCTAACCATCAAAAACCGCCTTTATATTCTCTCTTTCATTCCGTTGCTACTAATGGCAATTGGCATGATGAGCGTGACGTATATGAAGAGCACCGAGCTAACCGCACAGCAAGTTGAATCGACGCGTAGCAATATGATGGCGATGAAAGAAAAGGAACTCAAAGCGTATCTACAAATGGCCTACTCTTCGATCAGCCCATTTTTGGATAGAGGTGCAACATTAGAAGAAGCCTTACCAACATTAAGAACACTCGAATATGGCGAATCTGGCTACATCTTTGGCTACGACTCTAAAGGCGTTCGAGTGGTTGTTGGACAAAACAACGATGGTATTGGTAACAACTACTACGACCTGCAAGACAAAAAAGGCAACTACCTGATTCGTGACTTGATCAAGAACTCAAAGCTTGGTGAATTCACCACCTACTACTTTCCAAAACTTGGTCAATCCGAAGCCCTACCGAAACTGAGCTACTCGATATTCGTTCCCCAGTGGGACTTGATGCTAGGTACAGGCTTCTATACTGACGACATCGATGCGGTCATCGCAGAGATGAAAGAGAGCTCAAATGCTGCGTTACAAAGCTCATTGACGGCGATCGCTATATTCTGTGGTTTGATTGCCCTAGTAGTTGCTGTGTTTGCCGTTGCCGTCAACCGTACCATCATGCAACCACTCGAGCAGTTTGATCGTTCAATCAGCGCATTCGCGAGTGGCGAAGCTGACTTAACCGCTCGAATGGAAACCTTCAAAGCGCCCGAGTTCACAAAACTCAGCGAGAACTTCAATGCCTTTGTGGCAAGCCTGCAAACCATCATTCGCAGCGTAAGCGATGTCGGTCAGCAAGTCGTAGCCGAGACATCTAACATGTCTTCTCGTGCTGCGCAGGTCGACGAGATTGCTACAGGGCAACGTGAAGAGACAGAACAAGTTGCAACAGCGATGACTGAGATGACCACAACGGCGCAAGAGATCTCGAGCAACGCTAGTCAAGCGGCGGATTCCGCCAAGCTTGCAGAGGGCAATGCAAAAGAAGCGCAACAGATCGTAAACGCAGCTGCAGATTCGGTGGCAGGCCTAGCGAGCGAAGTATCAGAAGCCAACACCGTGGTGTCTCGTTTAGAAGGCGATGTACAAAACATCTCCTCTTCATTGGCGGTCATCCAAGACATTGCCGAGCAAACTAACCTACTCGCGTTGAATGCCGCGATTGAAGCTGCACGTGCAGGCGAACAAGGTCGTGGGTTTGCTGTGGTTGCCGATGAGGTTCGTAAACTGGCAAGCCGTACTCAAGAAAGCACTGGCGACATTCACAAGATGATTGAGCAACTTAAAGCTGCCTCAGATGCTGCTGTGAAAGCGATGGATTCAAGTCAAAACCGAAGTGCGCAAACCGTGGAAGAAGCGAATGCCGCAGCCAAAGCACTGGCGAAGATCCAAGCGTCGATTGATACCATCATGGACATGAACTCGCTTATTGCGACAGCCACTGAACAGCAAAATATTGTAGGACAAGAAATATCTCAACGCATCGTGGTGATTTCTGACCAAAGCTCACAATCGGCAGAACTCGCGAATCAAAACCGTACAGGTAGCCAAAACCTCAACAGTCGTGCAAATGAGCTGTATCACTTGGTGGATCGCTTCACCGTCTAATACATTTTCGGTCTAGTAAGCCGTAATCAAACGATAATTAATCCTAAAACACGCCGGGCTTCAGAATCTCTATTCTGAAGCCCGTTTTTATCGGTGGAGGTTTTAAGCCATACACTAATCCAATTGCTCAGAAAGGAAGTCCACCAGCAGGCGAACCTTTGAAGATAGATTACGGTTCTGAGGGTACAACGCCCAGATCCCTTCTTTGTCGTCTCGGTAATCGGAAAGCACTTCGACTAACTCTCCAGAGTCTAGATCTTCACTCACGTAGTATTCAGGTAACTGCACCAAGCCAATGCTCTGCTTAGCTGCGTCTAACAAGGCTAAACCACTGTTGCACTTAATGCGTCCGTTAACACGAACTGAGCGAGGGCGTCTATTTTCTTTGAAACGCCAATGTTCAAATCCACCGACTAAACATTGGTGATTATTTAATTCTGATAATGTATGCGGCTCGCCATAACGTTCAATATATTCAGGGCTTGCACATACATAAAGTTGGCGTTGAGACAGCCTCTTTGCCACAAGGCTTGAATCTTCCAAGCGGCCAAGACGAATCGCAACATCGACACCCGAATCGATAAGATCGAGCTTTTGATTGGTCAGCATCAGCTCAAGCTCTACTTGCGGGTGAAGCTTTAAGAATTGATGCAGTATTGGGGCGAGTTGGCGCTCACCATAAGTCACAGGCGCGGTGACTTTCAGTAAGCCTTTGGGTGTTGATTGCATCTGCGTGACCGCAAGCTCAGCAATTTCTAAACCTTCGACCAACAACTTACATTGTTGGTAATAGAGTTGCCCAGCCTCTGTAAGAGACACCTTTCGAGTCGTTCGATTGAGCAGTTTCACTGCGAGTCGTTCTTCGAGGTTTGCTACTCTACGACTGATTTGAGCCACCGACGTAGCGAGCTTCTGCGCCGCACCAGTAAAGCTTTCACGCTCTGCCACTGCAACAAACTCACTTACCCCTTCCCAATTGGCCATGCCTTTACCTTATGCTGAACTTTGGTTACCCATACAGTGTATTGAAGTTAGATATCAGTGTCACCTTGCTTGATATGCGCTGTGCATTAATCTTCGGCACCTATAGTCATTCCCTTACAGAACCATATTTTTGTCCTAACATTAACCTCATCCCCTATTGCTAGGGTGAGAATATCTAAAACACTGGTACAACAAAGTAAGGTATCCCTTTGAAGAAGTTAATCATACTTGCATCAACTCTTGTACTCAGCACCACTGCGTTTGCAGCAACTAAAACAACAATTCAAGAAACAACGCTAAAATCTGATACATTTGTTACTGAAACGGAAGCATACGATGCAGGCACCAACCTTATGGATGAGTTACGCGCAAAAACACCTTTTGAGCTTTCAAGAGAACTGCCACAGTTCCAACAGACAACCAAATACGATTCGTTCAAGATTGATGACGCGAATATGGAAGTGAAGAAAATCACTAACATGAGCGGTGACATTCATTACCAAGCGAACGTAAAAGTTGACTACCGTTACACATACAAAGACGGTCGCAGCAGCTAACACCGAATGATTGATCAGGTCTAAAAACTGATCACCTAGTCAAAAGACTGATCACCTAGTCAAAAAGAAAGCCCGCACTCATAGAGTGCGGGCTTTTTTGTCGTTCACCGCTGATTAATGGGACTCAATACGAGCAACCATTATCAGCTCATATTCGTCTGTCTAATTTTGAAAATTACACTTCAAACTGAGACACAAGGCTATCTAGCGCTTCACACTGTTCAGCCAATGCCATACATGCATTTTCTGCGCTGCTTGCCATCTCAACCATTTGCATGGTGCTTTCAGCGATGCGTTGAACATTCTTATTCACTTCTTCAGACACTTGAGACTGTTGCGAAGCCGCCGTAGCAATTTGTGTGTTCATGTCATTCATCTTGCCAATTGAGTTACGAATCTCACTCAATGAAGATGCTGCAGTTCCTGCTTGAACAATGGTTTTCTCGCCACTCACTTTGCTTTCAGTCATCACACCAACCGCGTGTTTAGCACCCACTTCTAAGCGTTCAATCATTGATTGGATTTCGCCAGTGCTGTCTTGAGTTTTACTCGCAAGCGCTCGAACTTCATCAGCCACAACCGCAAAGCCACGGCCTTGTTCACCCGCTCGTGCCGCTTCAATAGCCGCATTCAAAGCAAGTAGGTTGGTTTGTTCTGCAATACCTTTGATCACGCCAAGGATTGAGGCGATGTTCTTCACGTCTGTATCTAGTTCTTGAACCACACCACCCGCGTTCTCGATATCTTGCGCAAGGCGTTCAATCGAAGTAACAGTTAAGCCAAGCGTAGTATCGGCCGATTCCACTTCATGGTTTGCAACGTTACTTGCGGTTGCCGCATCTAATGCGTTACCACTCACCACTTCACTGGTTGCTTGCATTTCATGAACTGCAGCCGCGACCACTTCACTTTCTCGCTGTTGATTAGACGAGAATTCAGCAACACTTTGCGTGAGTGATTTGATGTTTTCCATCTCGCCACGTACTGCGTTCGATGTGAGAATAACTTGCTCCACGGTGACATGGATCTTGCCAACAAACTGGTTAAAAGCAGAACTCAAACGAGCGATCTCGTCATTACCTTCGACCTTCATACGTTGAGACAAGTTACCGTCGCCCGATGCGATCTCATTCATCGCTTTCTCTACGTTCTGGATTGGCTGAACGATAAAGCGATTCGATAACCACATAGCGAAAAATGCAGCGAAAACAGCAACGGCCATACCTACTTCAATGATCAATTTGCTTGATTCAATAGAGTCATCGGCTTGCTGGCGAAGCTCTTTCTGTTTCAATTCGATCAGAGTTCGGATATCGCGCAATTGAGTACGAATGATCGCAAACTCTGCGTCAAGCGCTGGTGAGTAATCAATATTGTATTGGTCTGCGTTTGCCGGATCAGCGAACATTGGCTCGTGCAGTGCCACCCACTTGCTCATCGCGTTAACAAGCTTTGATAACTCGCCACGTGAAGATGGATCCAACACGCCCGCTTGATACAAGGTTTCGACACTTTCAAAACGAGGAACCGCTTTGTAAGCGTTGTCTTTAAATTCAAATTTTTGGTACTCAATCGCCGCTTGGTCTTTCGAGAGTAATAGACCTTGAGCCGAAGCGATAACTTGATAAATGTCACGATACCCATCTTCCAAATTGTCTAACACGGGCTGAACCACATTATTGAGCTCATTATTAATCGCAGCTTGAGCATTTGATCTGATAACGTTGAGCACAGTAACGGTAGAAAAAACAATCACAATCACCAACAGCGGGATCGCGATTTTACTCTTAATCGAAAGATTATTGATATTCATTGGGATTAATAACCACACTTCAAATAGGGATGCGCGCGCAATATACAGCACACATATAAAATCCCGCTAAGCTTTTGTGAGCTTCATCTCATAGCAAACGATACCGTAAATTCGTGTGATGCTTTTTCAATCAAAGGTTAACTTTCGGCGACTAAAATACTCTCTGATTTAGACTTATTTGCTGCTGATACGCGCAAATACTGGAGAAGTGTTAGAAATAACACCATAATGTAGGGCTCTAAAATAAGTAGGTAAGAACATGAAAATTTGTGGTGTTGAAATCAAAGGTAACGATGCAGTCATCTGTCTTCTTTCTCTGTCAGACGGCGTATTTAACATTCCTGATTGCCGAGTTTCTAAGGTTGCGATTAGCGACGCAAACGACACACAGAATATGAAAGACTTTCAATTCTCTTTTGCAAAGTTAATGGAAGATTACCAAGTAGAAAAAGTTGTAATTCGCCAACGTCAGACTAAAGGCAAATTTGCTGGCGGTGGTTTCGGCTTCAAACTTGAAGCAGCAATTCAGCTAATCGACGGCCTAGATGTAACCGTTGTGTCTCCAGCTGAAATCAAAGAGAGCCTTAAGCGTAACCCTCTAATGATGAAGTTCAAAGAAACTGGCCTTAAGCAATACCAAGAAGCACCGTTTACAACGGCTTACGCTTGTTTGATGAAACGCTAGTCATCAATCGCTAGCGAAAAAATGAGTAAAAAAAGAGCCTGCATTGTCAGGCTCTTTTTGGTTTCTAGTCATCGACTTTAAGTAGAGTGAGTTTTGGTATACAAACTACCGCTGTAACACTGTTCGTCTGCGAACCTTAATCCATTCTGGCTTCCTCACCACCAAATAAACTGCAGCTGCCGACAACGCAAAGCCCATTGCGCCATAGATGTCGAACGACTCACCGAAAATAAGCCAAGCTTGAATTGCTGTCGTCGGTGGAACTAAGTAAAACACTGAGGCCACACTTGAAGATGCACCGTGTTCTACCATGTAAAGCAACAATAATATGGCAACACAAGACAGAACAACCACCAGCCAGATTAGAGTTAGCGTGAATTCTACAGTCCAGTTTACCTGCATGGTTTCATAGCGCATTGCGAACGGCAGAAACAACGCCGCAGAAGCCAAGTATTGCACCATCGCACCGCCGACCATATCTGTCCCCTGACAGAAGCGCTTCTGATACAGAGTGCCGCAGGTAATACCCACCAAAGAAACCAAACACAATAATGTTGCCAAGCCTTTTTGGTCGTCTGACTGCCATTCAATATTACCCATCAACACCAAACTAATACCCGCAAAACCAAGCGCTAATCCCAACCACTGTGCAAAATTAAAACGCTGCGAAGTACAGCTGATCATAATCAAGGCGGTCAGAATCGGTTGTAAGCCAACAAGTAGAGAGCTCAACCCGGCGGGCATACCCATATCAATCGCCAGATAGGTGCCACCAAGGTAGAAACCATGAATCAAGATGCCAACCACACTTGCGTGGAAGAATGCTCGACCACGAGGAATACGACGCTTAAGGATTGCAATCAAAACCAAGAACAGCGCCACGTTGGCCACCATCCTCAATGAAAGTAATGTTGCGGGTTCCGCGTATTCCACACCAAGACGTGCGCCGACAAAACCTGACGACCACAATATTACAAACACAAACGGAATCATTTTAATCAGCATTACAAACCTCTGGTCAACTATTCATCAATGCTGTTACCTTAGTTGGGTACAGATAACTAATAAAGATACAGATATAACACTTTGAATGGTTACAGATTGAGAGTGAGCAACGAGGGAGAAAAACGTGGAAGCAGAACTCAGCGGCAATAAATACCTTGCTACCGAACAACATATTAAGGCTCAGATCGATAAGGGGCTCTTTCATCCAGACGATCGCCTTCCCTCGATCCGCCAGTTAAGCGAACAGCTTGGCGTAAGCAAAAATACCGTAATTCGCGCCTATCAAGAACTGGAAGCCACAGGCTGGGTTTATTCAGTACCTAAATCTGGCTATCGCGTGAAAGCACCGAACACCACCAGCTGGGATGCATCAAGCCAACCTCAAAAAGTCGATCTGTTGTCTGTCACCAAATCGGTACTCTCTCGTCCAAAAGGTCGCCTGAAACTGTTGGCAGGCTCCGCGCACCCGAACATCAACAATCCTGCGATTCGTAGCTTGTATGCCGAGATTGGCCGTCACAGTCGATTACAAACTCAGCTTCCCGGTTATTACCAATTACCCCCCGGCGACGAGCAATTAGTAAAGCAATTGTTAAAGATCACTCATGATCTTGGTGTGCCTGCGGGATCGAAAGAGATTGCAATTACTCATGGTGCTCAACAGGCGATCAGTCTAGCTTTGCGTGCGCTCACCAAGCCCGGCGACATCGTGGCGGTCGAGTCGCCCTGTTATTTCGGTAATCTACTTTTACTTGAATCACTTGGATTGCAAGCCCTTGAAATCCCAAGCAGCGTTAGCCACGGTATTGATATACCATCACTACAAAGTGCGTTGTGCAAATGGGAAGTGAAAACCTTACTGCTAACGCCAAACTTTACCAATCCAACCGGTTCACGGATGCCATTGGCGAATCGAAAAGCATTACTGGAGATCACCGGATCTTTGCCGATTATCGAAGACGATGTGTTCGGTAGTTTGGCATTCGATACACCGATTGCGAGCTTGAAAGAGCTGGATGACCAAGACCGTGTCATCTACGTGAACTCACTATCCAAGACTTTAGACTCACGCTTGCGAATCGATTGGTTACTTTCTGGGCGCTATCAGCCCTTGGTTGAAAAGTACCTTTTATGTGACAACATGGGCAGCTCAAACCTCATGCAATCCGCGGTGGGTCAATTCCTCACTACCGGTAAATATCGCAGTCATTTATCCAAAATGAAACGCCTCTACCAAACCAATCAAAAACAGTTCCAAAGTTTGTTAATTCAAGCTCTGGATAGTTACCCGCACCTTGTCGGACACTACCACCTATCAAAGCCGGAAGGCTCATTTCTCAACTGGATAACACTGCCTGAGTCGGTCGACAGCTATGCCGTCTATCAAGACTGCTTAAAGCATAAGTTGGGGATTTTACCCGGTACAGTGTTTGGGACCAATGACCAATACAAACACTGCTTGCGCTTCACTGTCGCTAACATTGAGGAGAGCAAAGAGTGGAAAGAAGGGATTGTGACGCTGGCGAAGATAATAGCTAAGCACGTACGTTAGGTTACCTTTCTAATTACCATTTAGACCAAAACAACAAAGCCCCATTCAACTGAGTGGGGCTTTCATCATTATCATATCTTGAGTTGCTTAAATACGATGGTTAGTTAAATACGATTACCCTTGCCAAGCGAACTGTTCAAAAACTTTGTCGACTGGCGTTTTAGCAACGTGGTTTACGTAATTACTGATCACTTTCTGAGACAGGCCAAGAATCACTTCTAGCACTTGTTGCTGACCGTAGCCCGCTTCGAAAAATGCTGCCATTTCACTTTCAGGCACATTGCCGCGGTTACGTACCATGCTCAGCGTAAAATCATGCAGGGCTTGCAGCTTTTCAGTGGGTAAATCTGTGCGATTACGCAGTGCTTCGGTGATTGCAGGATCGACCTTCATTGAATGTGCAATGCCAGTGTGTGCAGGAACGCAGTAGTGGCATTCGTGTTCAACGTTGATGGTTTGCCAAACAACCGTTAGCTCTTCAGCATCGAAAGATGAGTCACTAAACGCCTGATGAAGCTGAGTGTAAGCCTTAAGTGTGTTTGGAGATTCAGCCAACACACCAGACAAGCCCGGCACTCTGCCCATCTGCTTTTTAGCGCCCTCAAGAATAGGTTGGCTTTGCTCTGGCGCGGATTCTACTGAGTGAATTTTGAAGTTGCTCATTGCTCTATCCCTATCAATTTTCGGTTCTAAAGTTATTCAATCACGGAGCAATTAATGAATGTTCTCCGTTGGTGTGAAAACAATATAGATCAAACAAGAACGATCGTTCAAGTGTTATTTTGAACACTCGTTCAGACTGTACATTGAAGCCTGATGGATATCTTTTGTTCATAACGAGAAAGCCCAACAGGCAACACCTGATGGGCTTTCTCTTTTTCTCAATTTTTTGCAAGCGGCTACCAATATTCTGCGTGAGCCAAGCCTTTAACACAACTCGACTTGCCACTTGTTACTTTGATTTCACCACCAGTTAACGATTGAGCCAACCAACCGTGAGGGAAACTCAATTCAAAGGGCGCTGGGACCTGCTCAACGGTAATTTGCCCAAAGCCCACTTTTGAATAGTAGTCAGGATCACCGTACGTCACTGCAAGCTCAATACCCTGCTCTTTTAGGAGCTGCAAACCGGAGTTAATCAGGCGCTGACCAATACCACGCTTTTGCACCTGAGTGCTCACCGCGACTGGCGAAAGCAAATATGCCTTGGTTTCATCGTCAAATGAAAGCGACGTAAAGATAATCGAGCCTACAATCGTACTATCCGCATCCGACTCACTAGAATCATCTTCAACAACAAAGCAAAATAGCTCTGTCGGGGCTGTAGTCGTTAAAAGGTCGTTGGCAAGCATACCCACGGTTTTACCTTCGTTCTCGCCTTCTGAATCCGTAAAGGTTTGAGTGAAAACTTGAGTGATCGTTTGAATTATATTGCCTAAATTTCATGGTGTTACTCATTTACTTTAATTTCTTGAGCACAAAGAACTGATAATCAAAATCACGTTGTTCAGAACCTTTCGAAGGCTCTTGACCCAAACCGTTCTTTGATGTGCTGCTATCGAAAAATTGTTTAACTTCATTGTCGCAATCGACGAGCGCTTTTGAGTTCGGCATCGTTGCTTTAAGCGCTTCTATTCGCTTTTGAAAGGGCTGGTAATACGCAAGCCAACCAGCGTCACTCATTGCAAAGTGATCCAAAACTTCATAACCCGCTGCTTTTGCCTGTTTAATACGCTCGGAAACCGTCGTCATGTCCGGGTACTCTTTCTGCCAGAACGCTTTGCTCGATTCGTTAGGTTGTTCGGTATTCCACACCAAATCATTAACGACCAATATGCCGTCATCACTGAGTAAATTTCGCCACTGCTTTAGCGCCTTTTCAACACCCATGATGTAAGCGCTGCCTTCCGACCAAATTAGGTCAAACGACTTAGCTTCAAACGGCAGATCCATCATGCTCGCGCATACGGTTTTGACGTTGCTTTCTAAGCCAAGAACCTGTGCTTGCTGAGTCAGAACATCTAAACTCGGTTGATCATTATCTACCGCCGTTATTTGCACATCCACTTGATGTTCTACTAAGGCTTTCGTTAACACAGAGGTGGCAATACCTTTACCACAACCGATCTCAAGCACACGTTTAGGAGAAACCGAAACGTGTACCAACGCCGCTAAAGTATCTTCCGCTGTTCCTGGCCCTAAACGCTGTAAACCCTCAAAGATCACCTCAAAATCCGCCATGTACTGGTCATGATCGTTCATGTCTTTTGAAAGCCATTTCAGTCGCAGTGCTTGCTTCTCATCAAAGCCTTGCTTAATGAGCCAATCGAGATGCGCATCAGGCGCCACTTTGTCCATCGATTCATGCCAATCTTGCAAACCACTCTCGCCTAACAAGGCCGATAAAAGATCTCTCGAACGCTGTTTCTGAGCGATCTCTTCGTCCAATTGTTCGAGTCGGTTTTGTAACAAGGAGCGGTCAACCTTGGCATCCAAACACGCCTGACACTCTTTCAACGTCAGTCCACCCGCTTGTAACTGCTGCAACAATTTCACACGCTGCAAGTCGCGTTCGGAATAACTTCGATAACCATTATTGGTGCGTTGAGCTTCTATCAAACCCAACTTTCCATAGTACAAAAGCGTTGAACGGCTCAGGCCAACGAGCTCCGCTAATTCAGATATGCGATACATCCACTTCTCCCTCATTTCAGTAGTAAAGATAAACTATGAAGTTGTAGTCAGGTCAACAGAATTTTCGACACTTTTCTCGTTCTTTACCTATTTACCTTCAAATTGATAAAGCGATCTGAGCGTGTCTTTTACCCATAGAACGGTTAGTCATCGACATTGCCTGAACGGGATTCAGGAAAGGAGAAGTATTAAACTTGATGAATTGAAAACAATTAGCTCATAAACATACTTCTTTTTAACTGAATTTTGCCAATTTCTAAATCATTCAATAATGGACGAACGTTAACTAAACGATAAATAAACTCACCGAGTGAATACTTAAATCAACCACACATATACACCAGAAATTCCTGCTTAAATTTTTTAGAAAAATTCAAAATTTATTAAAAATTAACCCCTAACTTTACTGAGTATTTTGTTAGTCTTGGAAACAATTATTTACAATCCAAACAAAATTTAATTGGATCGCTTGAGGTTGTTTTTCTTGAATATGAAATTATTCGGCAGTTCTTTGATTCTGTCAGGAACTGCATTAGGGGCTGGCATGCTCGCTATTCCCATGGTGTTGGCCCAATTTGGCTTCATGATCAGCTCAGTGCTGATGCTACTTATCTTTATCGGCACCACATACTCTGCACTCCTCCTGGCAGAAGCATGCACTAAAACTAAAGACAACAGTGGCATGAGCAGTGTTGCTTACCTCACTCTGGGCAGCAAAGGTAAACACTTTATCAATGCACTCTTTTACCTGTTGCTAGTATGCATGTTGATCGCTTATATCTTGGGTGTCGGTGACATCATTCATAAGCTACTGCTCGACGTTGGTGTCGATGTATCAGCATCCGTTGCGTATACCATTTTCAGCCTATTGATGGGTGCTATCGTCGTCTCGGGCAAGTCTTATATCGACAAACTGAATCGCGGGCTATTCATCTTGATGGTCGTGATGCTGTTTATCGTTATCGCGTCATTATTTAGCAACATTCGCCTTGATTACCTATCTCAAACCAGCCAATACACGGCCAACGACGTGGTGCAATACAGCGCAGTTATCTTTACTAGCTTTGCCTCTATGGTGGTGATCCCGTCACTGGTTATCTACAACCGTGAAGCAACTCAAAAGCAGATCCGCAATATGATTCTGCTAGGCTCAGTGATTCCATTAATTTGCTACCTAACTTGGTTATTCGCGATTATCGGCAACCTTGGCACAGACGCGATAAGCCAGTTCCACAATATCTCTGAGTTGATCTCTGCGTTCAGCGGCCAATCTGCTTGGTTGAAAGTGGTGATCGCTCTGTTCTCTGCTCTGGCCTTGGTGACTTCTTTCCTCGGCGTGTCGATGGCGCTTTACGACCAAAACAAAGATGCGGTGACCAACAACAAAGCGTTGGCTTATGCGCTAACCTTCATCTTACCTTTGGTATTAGCTGAGCTGTTCGCTAGCCAGTTTGTAAGCATGCTGGACTATGCAGGCATGGTCCTGGTGTTCCTAGCTATCTGGGGCCCACTCGCAATGGTAGTTAAGGTTCGCAGACCTGACTTCCCTCACCTACAAACCGAAGGCAGCTACACAGCAGCCGGTGGCGACACGGCATTAATGGCGACATTTGGTTTTGGTGCGTTGATTTTCGTGTCTTGGTTTATGGGGTAGATCCCCATTGAATGGACTATCTGTTGCCATTTAGAAGACAGCAGATACAAATAGCCCGTTAGTCCTGCTATTAAAAGTAGAGACTAACGGGCATTTTACTTCTTATTGGAGTGCTTGCTAGTTAGCTCTTAAACGTACTCGCAATATCTTTCAATGAAGCTGCTAACTGAGCTTGTTCTTTGGCTGTTGCAGCTATTTGCGTTGCACCTGTCGTAGATTCTGTCGACTTCTGCTCTACTGCCATGACGTTTTGAGCAATATCTTGAGTCACTACCGCTTGCTCTTCGGTAGCGGTTGCGATCTGCTCAGTCATGCTAAAGATCTCGCTCACCGATGCTGAGATACCTTGTAAGGTGTGTTCCACCTCTTTTGAATCCTCAACCGCTTTAGACGACATCTTCTGACTGTTATCAATCACATTAAACGCGGTTTGCACATCAGACTGTAACGAGCTGATGAAACCTTCAATTTCAGCTGTCGACTGCTGAGTACGCTGTGCTAACGTGCGAACTTCATCAGCCACTACCGCAAATCCACGACCTTGCTCACCCGCTCTTGCCGCTTCAATTGCCGCGTTCAATGCTAACAAGTTAGTCTGTTCAGCGACGGACTTAATCACATCAATCACACTGTTGATGTTATTACTGCTCTCGTGTAAGTGCGTGATCTTTTCCGCTAGATCATTAATTTCAGATGCCAGTTTTTCGATAGAGTGGTAAGAGTTTTGAACCGTACTCAAACCTTCTTGAGACTGCTCATCGACCAGTTTAGCGGAACTTGCTGTCTGCTGAGTTTTAGCCGCCACCTCATTTACCGTTGCTGATAACTCTTCTGTCGCCGTCGCAACCAAGCCAATTTGGTCTTGTTGTTGCACTAGCGTGTTCGAATTGTAGTGACAGGTTTGTGAGGTTTCTTCAGCGGCTGAAGCTAAGGTCAGACTCGACTGAGACAGGTTGTCGATAACGTTTGAAAACTTCTCTAGCGTTTCGTTGAGTGCCGAAGAGATCTGTCCAAGCTCGCTGTTGCCAACGAACTTAGCGCGAACTGTTAAGTCGTTGTCATTACGAACCTTAGACAACATCACTGTAAGATCTTTTACTCTCATCGTCAGGTCGCTGATCGCCTTATAGCTCACGAAGGTCGCGAACAAGGTTATCAAAGCAAACAGACCAATACTCATCATCATCGCAGACTGCGCCTCTGACATTTTTTTCTCTGTCAGTGCGATAAGCGACTCTGCTAGGCGGTTTTCTGTTTTCTTTAGCTGAACAATACGAGCGGTAGATTGCGAGAACCAGTACACAGGATCAACATCAAAACCGCTCATCTTAGATTCAGCCAAACCACGAAGCTTTTCTACTTCTGCCACCGAACGATCATTCAATTGCTGTTCAAAGAAACGAACGTTCTCTGGGTTACCCAACACTTCGAAGTTAGAGAAATAAGTATTTTGCTGTGTCACCAAAGAGATGAATCTAACCAACATGCCTGGGCCAAATTCATTTTTAGAGAAGGTGTTGTTGAGAACCGCACGCTCAATACCAGCACGCTCTTTACCTTGCAAAAAGTTGTAGTAAGCGATGGTTTCAGTGGTGATGGCAGCATCAGAGCTAAGCTCAGCAATTAACGCCGATACGCTCAGCAGCTTTGCATTAAGTTTGGTGTAGTAACCCAAAGCCTCAGACAGAGGAATCGATTGAGAATCCACTCGATTTCGAATAGAAGAAAGTTGATTAAGGCTTTGGCTGATCTCTGTATTCAAACGGTTGATCTGTGGCAGTTCGATGTTAGCAGACTGCCAGTAATCGTTTCTTTGGTTGCGTCGGTTGTCAGCACTGGTTCTCTGCGAGGCTAATTCACTGACAAACTTGGTTCCTTGAGAACCAATAAAGCCAGCGGTCATGCCTCGCTCTTTTTGTAACTCATGCACTAACTCACTGTACACAACCGAAAGGCGTGTCAGTTGATTCAATGAGGACATTTCAGTCTTTGTTTCTACGCCTTTGGATATCGCAGAAACACTGAGCCAAAGAAACCCTAAGATCGGTAAAATAAGCAAAGCGATGATTTTTTGCTTAAAAGACATATCGGTTAATTTCATTTTTATTTCCTAGCAGCTAACAAATCTTTTCAGTCATCTAACTCGCACATCCTTAATAAGATGCGCCTCAATTGTGACTGTATAATTATTCAACTTGATCAATGTGCATCAATTACCGTGCCACACAGATCGCGATGCGATGAAGGTAACATTTAACCTTACAAAACTCATTGATTTACCGATAAAACTGTTAGCTAAGCGACCTAACGATACCAAAAACACGTGCAACAACATTTTATTGACGTAAGCGACTGAAATCTGACACACTTTAACTACCCAAAAGGGGTAGACCTGCACCAATTATGTGCTCAGAGAAAACGATATATTCAGAACTAACTGTAGATTCAACGCTCACCAGCGATTGATTCACAACTAACCAACTCCCTATTCTGCGCTGATTAACTGTCTATTCCTCGTTAACTAAATATGTATAATGCCGAATTATTAAAGTAGAGATTCGCAATAAATATGCGACAACAACTGAGAGATATTGTATGGATTGTCCCGCTTGCGAAGAACATATCGGTTGGGAATGGGTAGAAGAAGCGGCCATTGAGCCCAATGAGGAATTCGATTGTCCAGAGTGCGAAGCAATATTGATGTACACCATCGATGAAGGCACCTATTACGGCGCTCAGCACAAGACCGTAGAAGTTATTGATGATTAAGATGATTTCCTGATGATCGGGATGTTTTATTAACTCTTTGATGTTCTAAGCCTGCGCAAAGCAGCTAAACACACCTTTACTAGAACGGGCGTTCAGCATAAAATATTGAACATATGTTCAGATTAATGAAGTAGATGTTATGGCTAAGACCGCTAAGTTCGATAGACAAGACGTAGTAGATAAAGCAACGAACCTGTATTGGGAAAAGGGCTTTCATGCGACTTCTATGCGCAACCTGCAAGACGTGATTGATATGCGTCCGGGCAGCATCTACGCGACGTTCGGCAGCAAAGAAGGTTTGTTTAAAGAGACGCTTGCTCGCTATACCGAACTTGGCATCCTGAATCTGAACCGCTTCCGCAGTGAAACAGACTCTCCAATCAAAGCGCTCGAAAGCTTCGTCAAACGTGCTGTGGTCGAATCAAAACAAAGTTCGCCAAATGGCATGTGTATGCTGGCAAAAACGGTAGCAGAACTGACTGATGAACACGCCGAATTATTAGAAGAAGCAAAGAAATCACTCAAAATCATGGAAGGTGAGTTCGCTAAGCTGATCGCAGAATCACAAGAATTGGGTGAGATAAGCAAAGAGCGTGAACCGACTCAGCTTGCTCGTCATGTTCAGGTTCAAATCGCAGGCCTGCGTACCTACGCCAAAACCTGTGACGATATCGATTTACTCAACTCAATGGTTGAAGACGTATTTAAGTACCACCCTTTTTAGCGTTTGACCTGACTGATTGGGCACAATACACAAAGACTCCACTTTCGCCTTAACAGGTCTGAGCGGAGTCTTTTTAGTTTTGATCTAGTTAACTTTATAGATGATAAACTTTGCGGTTTAAAGAGTTACACCTTTCTCATGATCAACGCCTGAGCATTAAGCATCGCTTCCTTAGTACTGACATCTAAGGTTTTCACGTTCGCAAAGCGTTCCACTTCTTTAATCGCCACATCGTGAGCAAAGATCACCAGCCTCGCCCTTTCAATATCTTTCTGCGTGATACGATTGCCTATTCCGTTGGCACCCTGCGTTTCGACTTTAATCCGAACCCCAAGATGATGCGCCGCCTTTTCTAAGGATTTCGCTGCTAAGAAAGTGTGGGCAACGCCTGACGGACAAGAAGTGATCGCCAATACATCCGCTTGCCCCTCTTCAGTTACCGAGCCACCCGTGAACTGATTAGAATTCGCTTCGCCTTCGACCACGTTCTTTTTCAGCAATATCACAATTAAAGCCGTGGTAAGAGCCCCTGCGAGCGTGCCGACGATATAGCCAATCTTGCCATCCACCACAGGCAACACAATCCAGCCACCCCATGGCGCGTGGTTGACCACATGAAACATAAAGCCAACCACATTACCAACAATGCCACCAGCCACGACAGCAGGCAGTACACGCGCAGGGTCGGCGGCCGCAAAAGGAATCGCACCTTCACTGATGCCGATCATTCCCATGATCCCCGCGGCTTTTCCGGCTTCGCGTTCGTCGCGTTTGAATTTCTTCGGTGATATGAAAGTCGCCAATGCCATACCGAGTGGCGGTGTACAAATTGCTATCCCGACACCGCCCATCAACCATGGCTGAGTATTCACCTGCGTTTGAGCAAACAGCGTGGCTACTTTGTTGATCGGGCCGCCCATATCAAAGGCCGTCATCGCACCCAAAATGCTACCCAACACCACTTTTCCGGAGCCTGCCATGCCAGTGAGCATTTGGTTCATCTCTAGCATCACTTGGGCAATAGGAGAACCAATCACCCACATCACAGCCCCACAGGTGACAAAGGTACCGACTAGTGGATAGATGAAGATAGAGCTCAGCGAGATCATGCTGTCTGGGAGCTTGATCTTCTTGAGTAGATTAACCACAAAGCCCGCGAAGAAGCCGACCACAATCGCACCGAGAAATCCGGTGTTGTATTGATTGACCGCGACCCAAGAACCAATCATGCCCGGTGCTAAACCCGGTTTGTCGGCCATTGAATACGCGATGTAACCACCGAGCACCGCAGTAAACAAAGTCAAACCCGCGATACCCATCTGTGCGATGTCAGCCAGAACGCCACTCTCAGGCACTGCGCCATGACCAGACATCATTACCGACAAAGACAAAAGCACACCACCCGCGACCACGAATGGAATCATGTGTGAGGTGCCGTATAACAAGTGTTCTTTAAGGCGATTAAGAGATTGTGCCCAAGGGCTGAGTGGCTCGACATACACTTCATGATGGCTAGAGGCGTAACTATCGAACGATTCTAAATTGGCTTCGAGAAATAGCTCTTGAGCTTCCTCGACCGACTCCACCGCCTTTAATTTTGTAACAAAGCCATCTTCGATAAGCCTGGTCGAAATCTGAGCCAGTACCTCGATATGGTGGTCGTCGTTGTTGTCTGGTGAAGCGAGCATAAAGAACACATCCGACAGCTCGCCGCCGTCTGCGCCATAATCGATGCCAGAACGGCTGATACCTACCGCCACCGCAGGTTTAGCTACGGCAGCACTTTTCGCGTGTGGAATGGCGATGCCATCGTCAAAGCCAGTATTACCGATGGCTTCACGCTTCCAGATGTCGTCAAGGAATTCACGTTTATTAGAGAGCTTACCGGCACGGTCGAGCAGTTCAACAAGCTCTTCAAATACCGCCTGTTTTGAGTCTGCTTGTAAATCCAAACAGATAATCTCGGGCTCGATAATGTTGGTGATATCCATATGCTGCTCTGCCTCGCCTGATTTCAGACTGAAGTAATTAGTGTCTGTTAACCTAGGAATAAGGTTAATAAGATGAAAAGATTAACGGTGTGAAGGCACTCAATATATAGGACGAAAGGTGCATTAACTGGATTATTGTAACCAAGAACTCAGAGTGTGACTTTCACCTTGGAATAAAAAACGCCAATCCATAAAATCCACAGAACCCATAACAATATCGTCCCTCCGCCATGCGAGCTTTCTATACTGGATTTTCCATGCAAGATAGCTTTTCCAAGGTAGCTTCTGAAAGGTAGCTTTTGTAACGTAACAGGGACGAGATTAAGCCGAGAATAATAATGAGAATTGTAGCGGTAACTGCGTGCCCTACAGGCATTGCGCACACCTATATGGCAGCTGATGCTCTAAATAAAACAGCCCCTAAGTTCAACGTTTCAATCAAGGTTGAGACGCAAGGCGCTATGGGTATTGAAAACTTACTGACAGCCCAAGATATTACCCTCGCAGACAAGGTGTTGATCGTCTCTGATATCGACATCGGACAACTAAGCCGATTTGACCCAGCTAAAACCGTATTTGTTCCAATGGAAGAGGTGTTGTTGAGTGTCGATAAAGTTTTTATTAAGCATTGTCGAACTTAAGCTTTTGATGAACGAATACCAGATCACCTTCTTCGTTAACGATCCTGCCGCGAACTCACATGTCGCACAGCCGCTGACTCGCTTAGCGAAGAAGTTCAAAAGCAACATCCGCATTATCAACATCACTCAAAATCGAACCGCTGATCTCTCCAAATCCGTTGCGATGCTGCAAGTAGGTTTACTTCGTGGTGATTTGTGTCAGATAACCGCGGTTGGGATTGATGCGGAGCTGGCCTGTTTCGTTCTCAAAGATGTAATTGCTGAGCATTACGACATGGTTGGCTCACAAGTGAACCATGAATTCTCTAAAGATTTAATCCAGCGAATGCCACAAATATGCCCGCCTTGTGACATCAAATGGCACCACGCTAAGGCGCAAACCCAACTGACCAAATTTGAGTGCTTAAAAGGGCTCGCTCACCTTGTTTATCCAGAAGATCCAGATGAACTGATTCTGGCATTTATTAAGCGGGAGGAACGCTCTTCAACCTGCGTGTCACCGGGTATTGCACTGCCGCATGTGATGTTTGAATCGACTCAAGATCTCTCGATTGCGGTTATCGTCAGTGACGACCCAATTGACTGGGCATCACGTATCGGCGAAGTGCATGTGGCCATTGCTCTTGTTCTGCCAACCAAGCCACAGCGTGAGCACATTGTCGCGGCGACCAACCTAACTCGAAACCTGCTTCACGATCAGGTCAATGAGCGTCTGCAAAAGACTCGAAGCAGTGTCGACCTACAAGCTCTTCTGATGTATATCTCTTCACGTCTGATTTGATTACCAGCTCGTTAGTTCTAGATGGATCCTCGATATTCAGTCGGGGTTCTTCCGGTGCGGTTTTTGAATACTCGGCAGAAGTAATTCACATCCTTAAAGCCACAACGTACCGACACTTCATTGAGCTTGAAATTGTATTTCTTGAGCATGAACTTGGCGCGGTCGATTCGCACACGTGTAATGTATTCAGCCAGCGTCATGTGGCCTTGTTGACGAAACATTCGCGACAAATGGTTGGATGAAATACTAAAGCGCAAAGCGATGCTGTCTCGCGTGATCTGGCGGTGGAAATTCTCTTGGATATAGATACAGATCCCTTGATACACATCCTGTACGCGGCTGTGAGACTTCTCGACAGGCGCATCCAGCATCGTCTTGCTGTATTGAAGCAACGCTTGCAGCAATAATTCATCCATCGGCTGCTTGTTGCTCTCGCGCGCTAACGAGCTGAGCGCCTCCAAAATATTATCAATCGCAAAGCCAGAGCGAGTCTGAATACTATGCTTTTGGATATCGTAGAAGCTCTCTTCCCCTTTGCGCTTGCTCACCAAGCTTAAACCAAGCTGACGACGCCCAAACAACATACTCAGTACCGAACAATCAGTATCCCAGTTCGGCTTGTTCCAACAGTTAGGCGGGATGAAAATCGCATCCCCTGCTTTCGCAACAACATTGGTGATCTTGCGATCATGACTCTCCATTTCATTAATATACTCACCGTCGAGCACCAGCTCTAAACGCGGAAAGTTCACCTGATAACTGAATACTGAAGGCGTGTGAAAATCTCCCGCAAACCAGATGTTATGAAACGGTTCTCGCTCGTTTAATACCGACGAGATTAGGTCATGAAATATCATTGTTTCGAACTCTTATAAGCAGCAATAAGGCTACGGGAATAGATATACTCCTTAGTGAAACATAGCGCTATTGAGCAAAATCACAATTTGAGATCTAGGTTACAAAAATCCAGTAGTGGAAATAAATCTCCAGTCTAAGGCCAGATTTAGAACACTGTTATCATGATAGAAAAATCAATCTAAGCCCTTACCAATAAAAGCGTTATAACCTCATAAAAGCTGTCAACACTCCCCCAAACAGGCACTCCTAACCGATCAAAATCACACTCCATTTATAAGGCAACAATCATCCAGTAAATGCATTTTTTCTTCACTACAGAAGGCAAGCCGTAGATTCCAGAATACCCCTAACAAAATAAAAACAGAGTAGGGGTTCATTATGATCACGACATTGATCAACCAAAATTTGATTAAGCTTTCGCTTAGCGCTAATTCAAAAGAAGACGTATTTAAAGAGCTGATCGAGGTGCTGTACGCACAAGGTCGAATTTCAGACAAAGCACAGTTCCTTACCGACATTAAAGCTCGTGAAGAACAAGGTAATACCGGATTTGAAGAAGGTATTGCTCTGCCACACGCGAAAAGCGCTGCGGTCATCAAACCCGCGGTTGTTATCGGTGTCCATCAACAGGGTATCGAGTACGGCGCCGATGACGGCCAGCCATCAAAACTGTTCTTCATGATTGCCTCTCCTGATGGCGGCGATAATCACCACATCGAAGTACTGGCAGAGCTTTCTTCAAAATTGATTGAAGAAGGTTTCATTGAAAACTTCATGAATGCTCAATCTGAACAAGCGGCATTAGAGCTACTGCTTACCAAACCTGAACCTGCTGAGACAGAAACCAATGTTGAGAAGCAAGGCTTCATCATTGGTGTGACAGGCTGCCCAGCTGGCGTCGCACACACATATTTAGCAGCCGAAGCACTAGAAAAAGGCGCGGCGGCTCTTGGCTACGACATCAAGGTCGAAACCAACGGTTCTATTGGCGTTAAGAACAGCCCAACTCGAGAAGAGATCGAACGCGCAGATGCGATTGTGGTGGCTTGTGACAAACAGGTCGACATGGCTCGCTTTGCCGGAAAATGCGTTATCAAAACCAACGTAAAAGCGCCAATCAAAGACGCGCAAGGCTTGATTAAGCAAGCACTCAACGCGCCAAGCTACCAAGCAGAACAAGCACCGACCAACCAATCTGTTGCAGAGAAAGCCTCGCAAGCACGTTCAGACCTTTACCGTTACTTGATGAATGGCGTATCTCACATGATCCCATTCGTGGTGACGGGCGGTCTTTTGATTGCCCTAGCACTAGCCATTGGCGGTGAGCCGAGTGAATCTGGCATGGCAATTCCTGCTGGCAGCATGTGGAACCAAATCCTAGAGGTGGGTGTGGTGGCCTTCACCCTGATGATCCCAATCTTGGCTGGCTACATTGCTTACGCGATTGCTGACCGCCCAGCCCTAACCCCTGGCTTAATTGGCGGTTGGATTGCCAACAACGGCTCTTTCTATGGCGCTGACGCAGGCACTGGCTTCATTGGCGCAATCATCGCGGGTTTATTAGTGGGTTACTTCGTTAAATGGATTACTTCGTTTAACTACCACAAATTAGTTCAACCACTTGTGCCTATCATGATCGCTCCGATCACTGGCTCTCTATTCATCGCGGGTCTGTTCATCTTTGTTATCGGTGCACCTATCGCTAGGCTGATGGATGCGCTTACTGCACTACTAACGAGCATGAGCACAGGCAACGTGGTTCTGCTTGGCATCGTCCTTGGTGGCATGGCCGGTTTCGATATGGGCGGCCCATTCAACAAAGTAGCGTTCCTATTCTCGGTCGGCATGATTGCTAGCGGTCAAACTCAATTCATGGGTGCAATGGCGTGTGCAATCCCTGTCGCTCCCCTTGGTATGGCTATCGCAACCAGACTTGGCCGTAAGTTCGACCTATTCGAATCTTCTGAGATTGAAGCAGGTAAAGCAGCAGGCGCGATGGGCTTGGTGGGTATCTCTGAAGGTGCGATTCCATTCGCGGCTCAAGATCCAATGTCAGTTATCCCAGCCAACGTGCTTGGCTCAATGACTGCTGCGGTAATGGCGTTCTCGTTTGGTATCACCAACAGTGTTGCTCACGGTGGTCCAGTGGTCGCTCTACTTGGCGCAATGAACTACCCACTGCTAGCACTGTTGTGCATGGCGTCTGGTGCAGGCGTAACTGCGGTTACTTGTATCGCACTTAAAAATCTACGCAAAGCCAAGCTAGCAACAGCAGCGGCTTAAGCCATTTCAACTCCAATGGCTTGAGCCCACTCTAGTCTCGCATTTCATTAAGCCGAGTAGAGCTCAAGCCATGTTTCCCTTCATGGTGATTTCGATGTCTGATTTTTCTTTAGCGAACGATTCGTTCGTCCAACGTTTTTTCTACCCTATGACTAACGTGATTCAGAACTACGCATGGGGTAGCCCTTCTTCGTTCAGCCAACTGTTTGGTACTGATAACCAGTCTGGTGAGCCGCAAGCGGAGATCTGGATGGGTGCTCACCCTAATGGTTGTTCGATGGTCACTGACAATGGTCAGCAAACCACGTTGTCGAACCTTATTTCCAAGAACCTAAACCTGTTTCTAAGTGAGAAAGTCGCAAGTCGTTTTGGTGAACTTCCGTATCTGTTTAAGGTATTAGCGGCCGAGAAAGCGCTCTCTGTTCAAGTTCACCCGAACAAGCAGCAAGCCGAATCTGGCTATGCTCTTGAAGAGCAGCAAGGCATTCCGATGACGGCTGGCAACCGCAACTACAAGGATCCCAACCACAAGCCGGAGCTGGTGTATGCATTAACCGACTACACCGCGATGAATGGCTTTAGGTCGATCAACGAGATCCTTGAACACTTCCATTATCTCGACATTGCAGAGCTTCATTCGATGGTTAACGATCTCGCGGGCGACCAAACGCCCAATGGATTAGCCAGCTTCTTCGCGAGCTTATTGTCTTTGCAAGGTGAACAAAAAGGCATGGCGCTGACCATGTTGCTGATGAAGGCCAAGCTTTCTGATGCACCCGTGTTCCAGTTGATTTCAGAATTAGAACAGCAGTATCCAGGGGATGTCGGCCTGTTTGCTCCGCTGCTATTGAACGTGCTCACCTTAAAGCCCGGACAAGCCATGTATCTGGATGCCGAGACACCTCACGCTTACATTAAAGGTACGGGCTTAGAAGTGATGGCGAATTCAGACAATGTACTCCGCGCAGGGTTGACACCTAAGTACATGGATATCAATGAATTAGTCTCTTGTACTCAATTCAATGAAAAGCCTGCGGATAGATTACTGCTCAGCCCGATTGAGCAAGGTGATGTGATGGAATATCAAATTCCAGTCGAAGATTTTAAGTTCTCTATCGTGCAAAACTCACATCAGAGGAAGATCACTACCGAAGGTGCCGAGATCCTACTACCACTCGACGAGTCCATGGCACTTACTCACCAGTGCGGCGAAACCTGCGTGATAGAGAAAGGCCAATCGGTATTCATTCCTGCTTATGCTGAGAGCTACAAACTGGACTGCGTTGGCCGAGTAGCGCGTGCTTACAGCTAGCTCCCTTAGAACTCAGTACAAAGTCTTACTGCCCTGCTCATGCGGGGCATTTTTGTTTCTGATGAGGCCGCTCGGCGTGTCAAAAACATAATCAAAAACACCATCAAATATGACCCATCTCACACTGGATGAATGATGCAAATCACACTTAATTTTGCTTGGTACAAATGTACAGTGAAGGGCTTTTATTTGCTATTTCGCGAATGCCGTTAATCCATTAATTTTAATTCAAGAACTTCAATAGTGAATGAGTTAATAAATGATCACACAGCTAACTAACGTCAACTTAATTAATAACAACCTTCAAGCGAATAATAAAAAAGAGCTGTTTAAAGAGTTGGCAGGCATGTTATTTGAGAACAACCGAATCAGTAATAAAGAAGCCTTCTTGGCAGATATCGAAATTCGTGAATCTCAAAGCATTACCTCGATGGACGGCATCGCTTACCCACACTCAAAAAGCAAGGCTGTCACTGAGCCGGCAATCGCAGTCGGTGTTAAACGTGAAGGTATTGAGTATGGCGACGAAGACGGCATTAACCCAACCGTATTTTTTATGATTGCCTCACCAGATAACGGTGCTGACCATCATATTTATGTACTACAAGAACTATTTGGAAAATTCAGCGATGAATTTATTCAAGATATCCATAACGCAAAAGACGAACAACAGATCCTTAATATTTTAATTAATTCATAAGGCGTAGAAAATTATGAGCACCCTAACAACTCAAGCTACGAATACCAATAATAAAAACAGTAGTAGCGACTTTAAAAAAATCCTTAGTACCATGAAAGGCCACCTGCTTTTCGGAACCTCACACATGCTGCCTTTCATCGTAGCTGGCGGTGTTCTATTGGCGTTAGCGGTCATGGCATCAGGCAAAGGGGCGGTTCCAGCCGACGGTTTGCTGGCAGACATCTCTAATATCGGTATCAAAGGCCTTGTTCTTTTCCCAATCATTCTTGGCGGCTTTATTGGTTACTCAATTGCAGATAAACCAGCGCTAGCGCCAGCGATGATCTCTTCTGGCATCATGGCTGATATGGGCGGCGGCTTCCTTGGCTGTATCGTGGCAGGCTTCATCGCTGGTGGCGTGGTGTTCCAACTTAAGAAGATCCCGCTTTCTGCAAACATGACGGCGCTGGGTGCTTACTTTATCTACCCGCTGCTAGGCACGTTAATCTCTGCAGGTATCGTACTGTGGGGCATCGGTGAGCCAATCAAACTGTTCATGTCTTCAATGAACGAGTTCCTAGCTTCAATGGCTGGCGCATCTAAGATGGTTCTGGGTACAATCCTTGGCGGTATGACGGCGTTTGATATGGGCGGCCCTATAAACAAAGTAGCGACCCTATTCGCTCAAACTCAAGTAGATACGCAACCTTGGCTAATGGGTGGCGTAGGCATCGCGATTTGTACACCACCTCTAGGTATGGCTCTAGCAACGTTCCTATTCAAAAATAAGTTCTCTAAGCAAGAGCAAGAAGCAGGTAAAGCTGCAGCAATCATGGGTTCTATCGGTATCTCTGAAGGCGCTATCCCGTTCGCAGCGAATGACCCAATGCGCGTACTTCCTTCAATCGTTGCCGGTGGTATCGTGGGTTGTGTGTTTGGCTTCATGACAGACGTTCTACTTCACGCACCTTGGGGCGGCTTAATCACTGCACCTGTATCAAGCAACATTCCAATGTACGTAGTAGGTATTGCACTTGGCTCGCTAACCACAGCGGTTATCGTTGGCTTCTGGAAACCAGTCGCAGTAGAAACAGAAGATGACATGGTTGAAGCAGCGCCAGTTCAAGCTCAAACAGCACCTGTAGCAGGCGAAGGCGAGTACGACATCGTAGCAGTAACATGTTGCCCTTCAGGTGTTGCACACACCTTCATGGCAGCGAAAGCACTGGAAAAAGCAGGCTTAGCAGCAGGCCTTAAGATCAAGGTAGAAACTCAAGGTCAAAACGGTATTCAGAACCGCATCACCGACCTAGATGTAGCGAACGCGAAGCTAGTTATCTTAGCTCACGATATCCAAGTGAAAGACGCTCACCGCTTTGCAAACGCGAATGTGATTGAGTGTTCAACCAAAGAAGCGATGAAGAAAGCCGCGACTATGGTGGCTATCTAAAACCTGAAACAAGTTAGAAGATAAAAATTACTACCCCCTAGTAACTAAAATCCCCATTCGTCTAGTCAATGAATGGGGATTTCTTTTTACAGAACAACTCGTAGGAGCAACAGAATCAGCTCTTAGGATCGAGCGTCTCTTCGGTTTCCAAATCAAACAAGTGACACTGTAACGCATTAAAGTGGAGCACTGTCTCTTGCCCACTTTCCGCCATTCGGTCAGCATCAAAAGGTACGCGCGCCACCAGCTTATCAGCACCCAATTTGAAGTAGAGATAGAGCTCATTACCCATCGACTCGACCACATCAAGCCTGTGCGTTTGAGTATTTACCTCAGATAACGGTGCATCGTGATTAGCCAGTTGAATGTGTTCTGGACGAACACCAAACCACACCCACTCACCCATCTTTTCACGAGCGATTGTTTGCTTGTCTTGTGGCAGCGTCCAACGAGTGCCACTTTCAGAGACCACGTTCATCACACCATCAATCTCATCCAATCTCACCTTGAGAAGATTCATCGCCGGCGAACCAATAAAGCCTGCGACAAACTTATTTGCTGGGTATTGGTAAAGATTCATTGGCGTATCCACTTGCATGATCTCGCCTTGATTCAACACGCAGATGCGGTCGCCAAGGGTCATGGCTTCCACCTGATCATGTGTCACGTAGATCATGGTAGCATTCTGCCCTTCTTGCTTCAGATTGTTGTGTAGCTGCGCAATGCTGACACGAGTCGAAACACGCAACTTGGCATCCAAGTTAGACAAAGGTTCATCAAACAAGAAAACATCAGGCTTACGCACCATCGCACGGCCAAGCGCCACACGCTGCCTTTGACCACCGGACATTTCACCCGGCTTATTATTTAGCAGGTGTTCGATATCGAGAGTCTTGGCTGCATCTTCAATTCGCTCATTGATTTCATGCTTTGGCAGCTTCTGTTGCTTCAGGCCAAAAGCCATGTTTTCGTACACCGACATGTGCGGATAAAGCGCGTAGTTCTGAAACACCATCGAGATACCACGATCTTTAGGTGGCAATTCGTTTACACGCTTATCGCCAATGTAGACATCGCCTTCTGAGATATCTTCAAGGCCTGCGATCATGCGAAGTGTCGTAGATTTTGCGCAGCCAGACGGCCCAACAAACACCATGAACTCACCTTCGCGAATATTCAGATCGACACCGTGCACAGCCTTAAAACCATTTGGGTAGGTTTTTTCTACCCCTCTCAGTGTGACTTCAGCCATAACCTGTCCTTAAATCAATTCGTTAAATACTATCTTTGCAATCTGTCGTGGACGTTTTAGCCACGTTCTTGCAGTTGGTTGAGCTCAAAATGGGCGACTGATGCGATAACCAGATCCGCCACTGGCTCTAACTCGCTGTGTTGTGCAGTCCCCGTCAGAACACCGACATTGCTTGCGCCTGCATTGCGGCCAAATTCCATATCTGAAACCGTGTCACCAAACATGATCACTTCATGTGGCTCAATACCGCATTGCTCACAGAAGGCATTGAGTAGTGCGGGCGCTGGTTTAGGTTCGATATCGCCATCAGAATAACCAACATAATCGAACATCTCGCTCAAACCCGATTGCTCCAGTGTGTAGATGGTCGAGTCTTTGGTGTCTGCGGTCGCGATACCTAAAATCATGCCTTGCTGCTTAAACAGGTCAAGCTTTTCAGCCACACCCGGCAGGGCTTCAATCCAGCTTGGGTTCTCTTCCACTTCATCATTGAAAGCGGCTTTGGTCACCTTAGTGAATTCAGTGAGCGAGACATTCGGTTGCAGCATGTTGAACCACGCTGTTGCGGTATCTTCCACTGGATTTGAGGCTAATAGTCCATAGTTATCAACCACATTACCTTCAACACCGATGGCCAAGAGTAACTCAACAGGTGTGACAGTTTGATTACCTTGGTGTTGGTCACTGTAAGATTTCACACGCTCACAAGCACCACGAGAAACGTTAAGCCACATCTTGTGGAACTCTAACAATGTGCCGTCTTTATCAAATAACATCGCCTTAAACTTCATCACGGCTCATTCGCTCCATTAGTTCTCCCCAAGTACGCACTAGGGGTTGGTTAAATTCTGGTTGTTTGCCGTCGAATACGGCGTTGATGCAGCCTTCAAACTCACGTTCGTCAGATACGGGTTGAGGGCTGTTGATTAATGCAGAAGAAAGTTCTCCACGACGGATATCCACTCGACACCAACGGTAGCCTTCATCAATATGGATACTTTGTAGCTCATCACTCAAAACGATTCGGTCAATAATCTCGCCATCGACCACGCACTCCGCGTAGTAAGAGTTTTCTGAGTCAGAGACGGCAATTCGGTATGTTAGTGGCTGGCCTTGAGAGTCATTACCCGGCAGTACGTCACCTAAATTGATATCAAACTTCAAGCCGCAACGACGCTCTAGGTAAACTTGCCCATTGCGCATTCCAGACAAGATGCCTTCACCACTCAAACCATGGCTGTAAACGAATGTTGATGGGTCACCGTAGATAGAAGGCTCATCGGCTTTAGGATTACGTTCATGCGGTTCAAGGTGTGAATCGCTGCCGCCAATCGCGGTAATGCGCTGGCCACAATTCCACATTTCATTAAGAACCAATAACGCCTCTTCGGTCGCTTTTGGTGAAGTTGACCAAGTAGGGTCACAACACACTTCAAACGTAGACACTTGGCTTAGATCCACTTGATCGTAATGCCAATGCCACGGCTTCATCATTGGGTGATTAATGCCAAGGGAGCTGTGTCCACTTTTTGCCAAATTCAATCCCGCTTCCATCGTCGCTTGGCTGCTATGTTCAACGTCTCTAAGGTCTAATGACTTAACCGGGCCATGCACATTGAAGTGCCCGAGATCGGTCGTCACTTCTAGCGCAGGCAAGAACAAACACTGGTTTGATACAGGCAGTTTAGGCTGGCAGATGTTGTGCTCAGTGAAGAAGAAGAAATCGAGCCCTTGTGATTCCACAATATCTTTCGCCGCGGCCAAGGTATTGTGACCATCAGAAAGCTGAGTGTGGGCGTGTAAATCACCACGATACCAACGAGAATCAGAGCTCAACATGTGGCTGTAGTCGAACTCGATATCGTGATTAGCGGTGACTGTTGGGTTCAGTTCTAGCTCACTCTCAATTCCGTCAGTATTTAGCTCATTAGAATGATTAACTAACTCATCAGAGCAAAGCACATCCACTTGATACTGCATCGCACGCTCGGTTCGAAACTCACCTTCCAGGTTGTAAAGCTCTAAGAACCACTCACCTGATGGAATCGCACCATCAATCGCACCTAAACCAGAGTTTTTCGGTTGGATAGAGAGTGACTTGTGCGCCTTTTCAAATAGCACTTTGCCACGAAATGCTTGGTTGGCATCGTAGGCCGCTGCGTACAAGAATCCTTTTTTCACCGTCGTACCAGTAATGGTTACGCAGTGAGAACCTGCTGGCACATCAAAGGGGATACGTACTCTGCCAAACGGCAGCTCACCTTGAAATTGGGTCATTGTCTTCACCAAATTCGTCCTAATTGAAGGACTGGGTCAAAAGAGGCCCACCCGAATAGATGGGCCTTTGTTAGTTAATCGCTCTTCGTTACTAATAGCCAAGAGCTAACCACTTTACAGATTAAGAACGATTCGCTCGGTCTAGTGCACGTTGTGCTTTCTTCGCCGCTTGTTTTAGCGCTTGGTCAGCAGGCACGTTTTGGATTTGAATCTGATCCGCTGCCACTTTCAGAGCGTCCATGATCTTACCGTTAGTAGGGTCTAGGAAGTCTTTGGTCGCCGTGTTCGCTTGCTTCAAAGGAATCAGAGCTTGCGGGTTATCTTTAGTGAACGCTTGGTATTCTGGTACTTCAGAAACGCTGTTACGCACTGGGATGTAACCCGTGAACATTGACCATGCCGCCGTGTTCTTAGCATTGGTGTAGAACTCAACGAACTCGAATGCGCCTTTTGCAGCTGCTTCGTCTGTGCCTTTTGGCATCACGTAAACCAGTGCACCCGCTTGTGGCGCAGAAGGGTTTGCCCCCCAACCTGGCTGTGTGGTTGCTGAAAGCTTAGTGAAGTCCAAATCACCTTGGTCACCCGATGAACCTGTATAACCCAACGCGTTGTCTTTCATTACGTCATCAATGGTTTTGTACCAGTATTCCCAGCCTTGGCCACCGTAGTGAATACGCATGATTTGATCGTCGTGGATCCACTTACGGAAACTGTCCCACACCTCAACCCATTCAGCCGAATCGATTAACACTGTTTTACCATCATCACTGATGATCTTCGCGCCGTTAGAGAAAGCCGCATCAATCATGTTGTCTTGGCCCCACATTGGCTCCCAGCCGTAGAAGATCACGTTGCCTTTGTCATCACGTTGGGTAACTTTCTCCGCGACTTTAGCCACGCCTTGCCATGTGTTTAAGTCTTGCTCAGTAAAGCCGTTATCTGCCAATACCTGCTTGTTGTAGTAAAACACTTGAGTTGTGCCGTAAGCAGGCAAGCCAATGATGGTGCCATCGTCTGCTGTCACTTGGTCTTTAAACGCGCCAATGAAATCAGAGAAGTTGAACTCTTCATCCATGAACGGCGTTAGGTCACGGCTCAAACCACGTCCGTGCATCGCTTCCGCACGACCTGAATCTAGCAGCACAAGCTCAGGTGCCGTTCTAGACGCTAGACCGGCTTGCAGCTTCTGGTAGGTTTCCGTGTAGTTGCCTTGCAAAGCTGGCTTCACCACATACTCATCTTGACTCGCGTTGAACTCTTCGATGAGCTTAGTCATCATTTGCTGTGGCTTAGTACCACCGGAATACCAGAAGTTAACTTCGGTTGCGGCAAGAACACTGCTAGAGAACATAGACGCGCTTGCTGCGCTAGCACACACTAGTGCGAGAGTTTTTAGTTTCATTTCCGTTTACTCTTTTACGCCGTTATCGGCGATACCTGAAAGAATCGTCTTTTGACAAATGACGAATAGAATTAGCAAAGGCAATACTGCAATGGTGCTCGCCGCCATGATTTGCGACCAGTTCAACCCATAGTTACCTTCGGCAATAAAGTAGTGACGAATACCAGTAGCGATCAGATTTAAATCCTGAGTCGTAATCACCAGACTTGGCCACATGTAGCTGTTGTAATTGGTAATAAAAGTGATGAGGAACAGTGTTGCGACTGCTGCTCGGCATTGCGGTAAGATGATTGCCCATAAGATTTTGAGCTCACCTGCACCATCAATTCGTGCCGCTTCAATCAGCGACGGATGCACCTTGATAAATACTTGGCGCAGATAGAACACACCGAAAACCGACGCCGCGTTCGACGCTACCAAGCCCATGTGTGAATCCAACAAACCCAGTTTTGCCAAGGTGATGTAAGACGGAATGTAAGTCACTGCACCTGGCAGCATGTAACAACCCATCACGATGAAATAGAGCACTGTCTTTGAACGAAACTTCAGCTGCGTTAATGCGTATGCAAACATCGCTGAATTCACAATCACCAACAAGGTGGTGAACAAAGCCACGCTAAAGCTGTTGAAGATGTACAAGCCAAACGGCGCGCTGTGGAAGGTTTCGACAAAGGTTTCCCAGCGAAACTGCTCTGGAATCAAGTCCAGCGGGTTAGCAAAGATCTCATCGTTACTTTTCAGCGAACCAGACAGCATCCATAAGAACGGGAACACCGTTATGGTTCCGCAGGTTGCTAAGAACAGATGCTTAGCTAGTGCGAGGAACGAACGGCGATCCACTGAGGTTTTCTTTGACACAACCTCTGATTTAGTCGCTTTAGTTTGGGGACTAACTTTGGCTTTCGCTGCGCTCTGATTTAATACTTGATTGGCATCCAATACTTGCGTGGTCATAATTCTGTCCTTTCAAAAATCGACTAGTAGTACACCCAGCGCTTGCCGATGTAGGTATTAATAAGTGCCAATAATCCAGTAATCAGGAATATCACTAACGATGTCGCAGCCGCAGGTCCCATTTCGTAACGTTCAAACGCTTGTTGGTAGAACAAGTACAGCAAGGTACGTGTCTCACCACCCGGCCCTCCTTGCGTTAAGATCTGGAACTGATCGAACGCCTGCATTGCCGTAATAATGTTGACCACCACTAAGAAGAAAGTGGTTGGGGAAATCAGTGGAAGCGTAATCTTCAAAAAGCGCGTTAAGCTGCTGCAACCATCAATCAAAGAGGCTTCATACAGCGACTCTGGAATCTTGTTGAGCGCACTGATGTAAAACAGCATCGTCCAACCAATCGCCTGCCACACCGTCACGATAATCACCGCAATCAAAGCCGTGTTTCCGTTCTCTAACCATGGAATCGCGCTAAACCCTGCCGACTCCAATAAGTGGTTTGCCAAGCCCGATTTGGTCTCAAATACCCAAGACCACACAATCGAAACTGCCACCGTTGGTGTAATCCAAGGCGAGAAGATCACCGCACGATAAAACTGGCTACCCTTGAAGTTTTTGTGCAGCAACATGGCAAACACAAGGCCAAGAATAATGGTGGGAATCACCACACCAACTGAGAACCAAAACGTATTGAGCATCGCTTGGATGAACTCGTAGTCCTCAACCATGTACTCGTAATTTTCTAAACCGATGAACGAATAATCTGGCGAGATGTAATCCCAATCGGTGAAGCTGATGTAAATCGAACAACCAAATGGTACGAGCCAAAAAGTAAACAGTGGCACCAACAACGGTGCAGTAAATAGCAGTACCTTTAAGCGGTTTTTCATTGGTTCTGAGAAAGCACTCATGGTGACCTCGTCCTTATTTGTATGCGGTTAAATTAAGGGGTTTGTGTGACAGGTTAGTAAGAGCGCCCTTCATTTTTTTTATGGCTACCCATTAGAAAATCTTTCTTCCAGTTCACCGTCTTCCATCTGGTGATAAAGCCAATCACAAAAGAAATTCACCTTGGCACTGCGTCTGTGTTTGGTAATCAAATAGTGGGCAGATTCGGCAGGCATTGAGGATTCAGTCGCCAGAACCAGATCGTTTTTCTCCAACAGCTCAGACACCGCTAGCGAACGCACCAACAACACGCCAATTCCATGTTTGACCGCCTCTAATGCATGCAGAGAGTTACTCACTTCAAGTAGCACCTTCGGTAAGGTCATCTCGAATTGGTTGTGACTCAACCATTGCAGCCAGTTCTCTCGGTAGCCTTTTACTTGCACTGTCGGCAGAGCAGAAAAATCATGCTTAGCCAAGGCATCTTGATATTGGTTTTTAAAGTCTAGGCTACACACCAACTGCCAATGTTCTTGAAACAGTCGCTCGCAATGAGTGTCTTCGCTTTCGACCTTGCCGTTGGTCAGCTCGATATCGACATTCTGACAAGGATTGGTTGATGGCCAGTCCACCAGCTGAATATCGAGCCTGATAAAAGGGTATTTTTGATAAAAAGATGGCAGGCGAGGTAACAGCCAGTTATGGCAAAAGGTGTGATTAACGCGCAGGCTCAACACGTCGGTTTCTTTTTCCCCGAAGAGGATTTGAGTCTGTAATTTCAGGTGTGCTAATGAACCCGCAACAATCGGTTGATAGTGCTGGGCAGCCGACGTCAGCTTTACGCCTTTGGAGCTGCGCTCAAACAATGTGGTATCGAGAAAGGTTTCTAAACTTTTAAGCTGCTGACTCACCGCAGCTTGGGTAACACAAAGCTCGCGCGCAGCAGCGCCAATAGAACCGAGGCGGGCAACAGCTTCGAACGCAACAAGAGCACGTAGAGGGGGTAACATGGCTTCACCTGATTGAAATAAAAGTGAAAAATACTTCAATCAGGTTTCAGTTTTTTGCGCTTACCGTTACAGATTAATGACGAAGGGACGTTGATCAGATATTTATGATCAACGTCCCTTTTCTCTATTTCATGTTTTTAGCGCTGTGTCGCCGTATGAATCAAACGCAATTACTCTTTGATGTAGAGATCCTTAGAGTAGATGCGCCCTTCCACGTTGTTCTTTGCAAAGCCACCCACACTTGGTCGCACTAGACGAGCCTGCATGTAGTAATAGATGGGGGCGATAGGCATATCTTCAGCCAGTAACTGCTCCGCTTGATCATAGAATCCTTGACGATCTTGCTCGTTGGTTGCTGACAGTGCGCTGTCCATTGCAGCGTCGTACTTGTCATTGTTGTAACGCGCAAAGTTACCTGAAGACTCAGAGCGCAATAAGCTCAAGAAGGTCGACGCTTCATTGTAATCGCCACACCAAGACGCGCGCATCACATCAAAATCACCTTGGCGACGCGATACCAAGTAAGACTTCCACTCTTGGTTTTCTAGTTCAACTTGTGCGCCTAAGTTGCCTTTCAGCATTGATGCAATCGCCACTGCAATCGACTTGTTCGATTCACTGGTATTGTAAAGCAGTTTGAAATCCAATGGGTTAGACGCATCGTAGCCCGCTTCTTTCAACAGCTCCTTCGCCTTTTGGTCTCGTTCCTTTTGAGTCCACGTGCTGTATTCAGGTTGTGTTGCATCAAAACCAGCCGTGTACTCATGAGCAAAGGTATAAGCCGGTAAGTTGCCCACCTGAGTCACACCATTGGTGATAACGTCACGCATCATAGAATAAGAGACAGCTTTACGTACTCGCGCATCATCAAAAGGTGGTCGCGTAGTATTGAATGCGTAGTAGTAAGTACACAACAGAGGCACTGTGGTAAACGCATCTTGATATTTGCTTTTAAGCTGCTGCGCCATGTGTGTAGGCACGTCCGAAGTAATATCGACCTCGCCCACCGCATAACGGTTAATCGAGGCATTCTGATTCTCAAACGGAATATAAGTTACTTCGGTTAAGTGGGTATCTGAACTGTCCCAGTACGTCGGGTTCTTCTTAAGCTCAATGCGCTCGTTCACCACCCACTCATCTAGTACGAATGCACCATTACCAACAAATTGCTTAGGATCGCTCCACGGCTTGTCACTACTTTCTAGGGTTGCTTTGTGCACTGGCATCATGGATGTGTGGCCTGTCATCGCCACAAAGTAAGGCACTTTACTATCGAGTTCGAATTTCACCGTGTGTTTATCGACGGCAGAGATACCTAACTCTTCAACGGGCTTTTTGCCTTCGGCTACGTCAGCAATGTTGTTGATTTGAGTAAGCTTGAGATACCAAACATTCGGCGATGCCGTTTTAGGATCGACCGCGCGTCTTATCGCATACACGAAATCATCGGCCGTCACTGGATCGCCATTCGACCATTTCGCGTCTTTACGTAGGTGGAATACAAACGTCTGGTTGTCTTCGGTTTCCCAAGACTGTGCAACACCTGGGGTGATATTGCCATCGCGATCTTGAATCACTAAACCTTCAAATAGGTCACGTAGAATGTGCATTTCTGGCAGGCCTTCTGCTTTCGCAGGGTCAAGCGTCGCCGCTTCTGCATCGTTAGCACGAACTAAATGTTGGTCTTTTGCCAGCGAAACACCAGCAGGTAAGGTTTCAGCAACGGCAGTCACTGATATAAAAGGGGTCAATAAAAATGAAATGAGTAAAGCCGTTGAATGTTTTTTAAAATCCATGTTTGTTTGCTCTCCTAGCCTATCTTTGAAGCAAGTAATAAAATTAACAATGCGACGGTTGACGAGTTTTGACGCTATGGTTTATTTAAAGGGGTTCATCTAATGGACTTAGTTAACGATTAATATAGCCAATAGTGAATACTTGATAGTACTTGATCAATCAGGAGATTAAGGTGAGTTTAATTCCAAGAACGGAAAGAGCTGCGTTTTCGATAAAGCCGCTGTCATATGGAAAATCGGTGTTGGGTGCCCCTTTGCTCTATTTCCCCGCACAAGTAGAAAGCGAATCTCGCGGGCTGATTTTAGCAGGCACACACGGCGATGAAACCGCTTCAATCGCAGGTTTGTCTTGCGCCCTAAGAAGCTTGCCAGCGGCCAACTTACGACACGATGTGATTCTGTCGATGAACCCAGACGGCAATCAATTGGGTACTCGTGCCAACGCAAACCAAGTCGATCTAAACCGCGCCTTCCCAACTCAAAACTGGACAGAAAACGGCACTGTCTATCGCTGGAGCTCCCACACACCAGTCAGAGATGTAAAAGTGAAAACCGGGCAAGCCGAACAACTTGAACCTGAAGTGCAATCGCTC
Source organism: Vibrio sp. 10N.286.51.E5 (assembly GCF_041469125.1). Taxonomy (NCBI): domain Bacteria; kingdom Pseudomonadati; phylum Pseudomonadota; class Gammaproteobacteria; order Vibrionales; family Vibrionaceae; genus Vibrio; species Vibrio sp. 10N.286.51.E5. The sequence continues at coordinate 66,424 of NZ_JBFRJZ010000027.1, forward strand.
ATAAACCTCATCGAACAGCGCCAACCTAAATTCGTCATCTCTTTTCACGAACCACTCGCCATGGTCGATGACCCCGATCGATCAGAACTCACCACTTGGCTAGGTAAGCAATTCAACCTGCCGCTCGTTGAAGACGTCGATTACGAAACCCCAGGCTCATTCGGCACATGGTGTCAGGAAAGAAACCTACCGTGCATTACTGTAGAACTACCGCCCGTTTCTGCGGATTTAACTATAGAAAAGTATTTGGATGCGTTTGTCGCAGTGTTGGGGTGTGAGGGAAATTAGTCTGGAGTAGGCTACATATACACATGCGAACAGTAATTCATCCTAATTACTAGTGAATCATATATTCCGTCTACTGAATCAATCCAATTCATAATCTATGCCGAATTCTTCCTTTGCATCATTTCAACTTATCTTTAGAGAAAGGCAATCGACATGATTAGCGCGATAAAAACTTCACTATCAATGAACTTCGGGGCTCGTCGCTATGAATCTAACTCGTTATAAAAAATCATGACAAGTGTCTGGACAAAAACGTTCCAAGAAAATGATCCTAAAACGGCACTATTTCTGAATTAATATTTATCGTTAGAGGTGATGGCGATTGGGGTTTACACGCAAGTTACTACAAGTAGTGTAATAAAGGCTCCAGCAAAGCACTAGAGCCTTAAATACCATTAGAAATTGGATCTAATTAGTAGCCTCAAGCTCTTTCTCTGCAACCGACAGCATCTCAAACTCTTCCTCAGCGGTCGATGCGACTAATTTATTACGGCTATATAGGCCATAATAAGCACCACCAATCACAAAGAGTCCCATAGTCATAAAGAATGCAGATGGGTCAAAAGCATAAACACCCGTCATTGCAATAAGCGACAGCACTAGTGAAGTGCCGGAAGTCAGCATGCCACCCGGTGTTTTGTATGGACGGTGAAGCTCTGGTTGCTTGATACGCAACAATATATGACTAAGCGACATTAATGCATAAGACACTGTCGCCCCCACTACTGCCATCGCCAAGATCAGGTCGCCTTCTCCGGTCAATGACACAGCAAAACCAAACACACCCGGCACCACTAAAGCACGAGCAGGCACTTTGTTTTTGTTTGTAAGCGACAAGCTTTGAGGCAAGTAACCCGCACGAGACAATGCAAACACTAAGCGGCTATAACCGTAGATAATCGAGAAGAATGAAGCAATAAGTCCTGCAAGTCCTAGTATATTAACAGCCGTTGCAACGGTTGGATTACCGGTCAACTTCAAGGCATCGACTAGAGGAACGGCACTATTCGCAATCGCTTCAGAACCCACAGCGCCCGCAAGCAGCAGAACGACTAAGGTAGCGGTGACCAGTAAGAATAACATTGCGCCGATAATACCTTTGGGTACATCCTTGGCCGGGTTTTTCGCCTCTTCAGCAGCCAGTGGAACCCCTTCTACCGCAAGAAAAAGCCACATTGCAAACGGTAGTGCCGCCCATACACCATACCAACCAAAAGGAAGTAGTTCTGTGGCTTGTGCGGTTGCCGGAGCGATATCAAACAGATTATTAGCATCAAACTCACTAACCAATACGCCTGCTGTCATAAGAATTGCTAGTACGGCTAACCCACTGATGACCATCATGACTTTCAGAGCTTCTCCTACCCCTGCCATATGAATACCGATAAAGATGGCATAAAAGATCGCGTAAACAAGAGGACCATCGATACCCATTAGTTCATTCACCGCTGAGCCAATAAAAATGACAATCGCGGCAGGTGCAAGGGCATACTCAATTAAGACGGATAAGCCGGTAAAAAATCCCCCCGTTGGTCCCATGGCTTGTCGAGCAAAACTATAGCCACCTCCTGCAGCGGGAATAGCCGCAGACATCTCCGCCAAAGAAAGGACAAGGGTAAAGTACATCACCGCCATAGCAATTGCAGCAATAAGAAAGCCTCCCCAACCAGCTTGACCGATACCAAAGTTCCAGCCTGCAAAGTCACCAGAGATCACGTATGAAACGCCTAACCCTGCTAGCAAAATCCACCCAGCAGTGCCCCTTTTAAGTTGTCTTTGCGCCAAATATTCCTGATGTTCTGACATTGTAAATCCCTCTATTTTTGTCTTTTATCCAATTAAAAAATTGCCTGTGTGCTTGTCTTCTAACTGCTCACCACCTTCTTCCTCGATACTCGAACGGTCTTTAAGGTTGACCCCAGAAAGCTCTAGCCGACGAGCTTCCTTCAATAGGTATACCGCTCGCTTGCACGCATCTTCATAAGCCAACCCCTGTGGGCGAATATTAGAAATGCAGTTCCTATCAGAGTCTTTTGCTCCTCTTCTTGCCTGCCAAGTCAGGTACATACCCATGCTATCTGGAGAGGTCAGTCCCGGGCGTTCACCAATCAAAACCACCACCATCTTGGCTTGTAAGCACTCGCAAACATCATCTCCTATTGCCACTCGGCCCTGCCTCACAACAGTAATAGGAGCAACATGCCACGGCACTTCGTCTTCCCCTAATAAAGAAAGCAGATGCTCAATGACTGGATTTGCATGATTTTGAATGGCAATTGAAGACAAGCCATCAGCCACTACTATCGCGAGATCAAACGAGGGAGACTCTGAATGAAGAACGGCTTGCAACTGATTCCAACAGACGTCATCAAGCTCACGACCAAGATCCGGCCTTTGCAAATACATGAATCTGTCTGTCGCTTTGCTGTGCGCCTTAATTGGTGCCTGAGAAGTGTGTTGAATGACCGAGTTTGATTGAGCGATGAGCTCAACCAATGAATCCACATCTAAAGCACAATGAACGGCATCCATCGCCTGTGCATGGTCGAGTTGAAATGAAAGCAACTCTTTAGTTGGAACGCTATTTCCACTTCGACCCAGTGCAATACGTGCCGATGTAAAACCTTTAAGCTCGTGCCAAGGGTTTTGAGTTACCAACTTAGAAGCAGAATGTTTTGCCATAGAGAACACCTTACCCATGTGCGGGGCCTCCATTAAGTTGTGCTAGAGCGCCAGCAAATGAGCCGGAGAGTCGTTCATTTAGGCGCACATCTTTTACATCATCAAAAATCTGCATCTGAGTTAGCCACTCCTCAAACTCCGGTGCAGGTTTTAAACCCAACACCTTGCGTGCATAAAGTGCATCATGAAACGAGGTTGTTTGATAATTGAGCATGATGTCATCGGAACCCGGAATCCCCATAATGAACGAGCACTCAGCGACACCGAGCAATGTCAGTAAGTTATCCATATCATTTTGATCGGCATAGGCATGGTTGGTATAGCAGATATCACACCCCATCGGCAGGCCAAGCAATTTGCCACAAAAATGGTCCTCAAGCCCTGCTCGAATAATCTGTTTTCCATCAAAGAGATATTCAGGGCCGATAAAGCCGACCACGGTATTAACCAACAATGGATTAAAATGACGCGCTACGGCATAAGCCCGTGTCTCACAAGTTTGTTGGTCCACACCATGAAAAGCATTGGCAGAGAGAGATGTTCCTTGCCCTGTCTCAAAGTACATGACGTTACTTCCAACGGTGCCTCGGTTCAGCGAAAGCGCCGCTTCGTTTGCTTCTTTAAGGATCGAAAGGTTAATACCAAAGGTGTCGTTTGTACCTTGAGTGCCACCAATAGATTGAAAGACGAGATCCACCGGAGCGCCCATCTCAATCGCTTCAATCGTGTTGGTAACATGGGTTAATACGCAAGATTGGGTCGGGATCTGGTAGTGTTGAATGACCTCTTCCATCAGATTCATCAACTTAATTGCCTGTGGTACATTATCTGTTGCGGGATTAATGCCGATCACAGCATCACCATTGCCATACATCAAACCATCAAAAATACTGGCGGCAATGCCATTGAGAGAATCGGTTGGATGATTGGGCTGTAAACGGGTGGATAAACGACTAGGCAAGCCAATGGTGTTACGAAACGCAGTCACTACCCGACATTTTTTGGCGACTTGGATCAAATCCTGATTACGCATGATCTTACTCACTGCAGCCACCATTTCTGGAGTTAAACCAGGACGCAGCTTTGCAAGCGTGAGACTATCGGCTTCATCACTTAGCAGCCAGTTCCGAAAGTCTCCCACTGTAAGGTGATCAATCGCTTTAAACGCCTCTCTATCATGGCTATCAATGATTAAACGAGTAACTTCATCACTTTCATAAGGGATCACCGCTTCATTTAAAAACGTCTTTAGGGGCAAGTCTGCCAGTGTCATCTGAGCTACAACACGCTCTGCAGCAGAAGTCGCAGATACACCAGCCAAAACATCCCCTGAACGCTCTGGCGTAGCCTTTGCCATCAGATCTGCTAACGACTCAAAGTTAAAAACCAGGTGCCCTTGTTGTCGGCGATAAGCTGCTGTCATAAATTCCCTCTTCATAAACTGGTTCAGTTCTTGCTCAATAACCTTTTGTATATATGAGTAATTAAGCGATTTTTGAACCGAATTAATATCAAGAATCGGCAAACATAAAAAAGCATTAATAAACATAAACTTAAAGACACACTGTACTAATATGGGTCACATGGGTAGGTCATGGAATGATGAGAAAGGATGAAGAGTTGATGCGTTATGCACCTAATTTGTGCACATTCAACACATTTGATGCAAATCAGCAGGCAGCCAGCCTCTTTAACTGGCAGCAAGAATATGACCAACTGAGTCAAGGAAGTTTTCTAGGTCAGATCCGTGAACGAAAATTTTCTCACGTGCACCTATTTCGAGAAGACAGCAACCGAAAACTCAAGCAGCAATGTCGTATTAATGAAGGGATTTGGTTAGGGATCAGTGCTAACGATAGACCTTTACACATCAATTACGCACAAGGTAATCCTGATAGTATTTTGATCCGTGAGGCTGGGGCGGATTTTGAGCTACTTACGCCAGAAACCTTTTCTATTTATGGGTTAGTCATAAGCCCTTCACTGGTTGAAATGATTCAGCAACAGCTAGAGATTGAATCGTTAAACAGCAAGAGCCACTTTCTTGGTTGCTCTCAACACTACACCCAACAAATAAAAGCTTACTTGAGCTTACTACTCTCCCCGAGTAAATCTCGCTGGTCTTTTCAAACTCATCAATCCATTGTTCAAGATATGTTGGTCGAATTGTTCGCTCAATCGTCTAATCAAAATATGCAAAAAACCAATGCCTCACAGCGTGAGAATACAATGCGTCGAATTAGGCAGTACCTAGATAACTCGCAGTACCGTAAACCCGTCACCGTGTCTGAACTGTGCGATGCGGTTTATGTCAGTCGCCGTACGCTGCAATACACCTTTGAGTCCTGTTGTGACATATCACCAAAACAATTTATACAAAATGTACGTCTCAACCAGGTACGGCGCATTCTGCAAAATCCGAGCGAACAACGGTGCATCAATGAAATCGCCTTTGACTTTGGTTTTTTTCATCTGGGATATTTTTGCCAAAGCTACAAGCAGTTGTTTGGTGAGTCGCCCATGCAAACACGTTCTAATGTCTAAAACCCAAAAAGTGTCGAGGGACAACTTAAAAAAATGTAGTTAGACGATATGAAAGACGAATAGATTAGTTGACTATCCTGCCTCAAGATCACAACGCATGAACTTCACTTCAAGTGCCTGCCGCCATCAAGGTGCAAAGTCCTTCCTGTCATATAGTGACTAGCCAAAACAAACTTAATGCCATCTATCACTTCTTCAAAGCCTGCCTCTGAGGGAATCAGTGCTTTTTTCAGAGCTTTGGTTTTGTACGCCTCGTCATCATGTTCATTGAATTTTATCATGGCAGGAGAGACAGTATTGACTTTCACCTTGGGAGCCAGCATCGCTGAGAACGACAGCGTCAAGTTGTTGAGTGCGGCTTTACTGGCCGCGTAAGCGATGTGTTTTTTACTGCCTTTTTCCGCAACGTAATCACTGATGTGGATGATGTCCGACGTTTTATCGCCAGACATTAATTGGTCTTTGAGCGTTAAGTTAACCAGATAAGGCACGGTAGCGTGAACCGTCATCATCTGGTTCATGATTTGTAATGCGTTTTCACTGGGGTTTGTCTTGTTCTCCGGTTGCCAGTCGGAAGCGTTATGGATGATGGCTCGAATCGCCTTATATTCTTGACCAACATAATGCAAAAAAACCTCTAAGCTACTTTGTTGATAAAAATCTACCTGTTGCAAGTCGGCTCCACTGTCGCGCAGTATTTTCAGCTGGGGATAGTCGCTTCGGTAAGTGCCAACGACTTTGTATCCGTCAGATATAAGTTGCTGCGCCAGAGCGAATCCTAAACGCTTCCCCACTCCAGTTATTAGAATCGTTTCACTCATCGTAAAAACTCAGCTCTAGTTTGAGGGTTAGTTTTGAAACTGCCACCAAGCGCGGTTGTGGTGGTTTCAGAGTTAGCGTCCATAACGCCTCTCGATTTAACGCAGTAGTGAGTTGCTTTAATCGTCACAGCCACATTTTCTGTTTCAACCAGAGCCTGTATCGCGACCAGGATTTGTTGAGTAAGGCGTTCTTGAACCTGCGGACGCTGAGCAAAGAATCGAACAATACGGTTTATTTTAGATAGCCCAAGAATCTTGGATTCTGGGATATAAGCCACTTGTGCTAAACCATCGATGGTGATGAAGTGATGTTCGCACGTCGAAGTTAAATCTATATCCGATACCTTAACCATTTCATCAACTGACATTTTGTTGTCGATAACACTAATTTTTGGGAAGTTATTGTAGTCGAGCCCTGAAAATATCTCGTGAACGTACATCTTTGCAATGCGATGAGGTGTTTCAGCGAGACTGTCATCGGTTAAATCCAGCCCGAGCGTACTGACAACTTCCGTCAAAAGCCCTTTGATGCGGTTGTACTTCTGGTCGGGGTTCATTTCGCTCGATGTCATCGGGGTTTCTAGTCCCTTTTCGAGCAAAGCTTCTCTTACTTTTTCAGCTTCTGTGGTTAGCATTGAGTCGCTCCTTATGAGTTAATCTTCAAGTTCTGCTTCATAGCTCAGGGTGAGCGAGACGGAATCGGCGAAACGTAGAGCATGAGGCTTGTCAATTCTCACCTGAGCGTATCGGACCCATGAATGGTCGATACAAATACCGAGTACGTCGCTGGTTAACTTTTCTAAAAGCAGAAACCGTCCAGATTCAACATGTTCAATAATTTTTTTGCAGATATTTTTGTAGTTAAGTGCGTTCTCCACATCATCAGAGAGGCAAAGGTTGTTCGCGGGATAATGGATCTCCGCATTTATGACGATGTCTTGCTGCTTGGTTTTTTCTTCTTCGTTGAAGCCGATGAAGGTTCTTAATCTGAGATTTGTGATGGTGATAATCGCATTGTGATTCATAACAGTTTCCGATCCTTAGAAGGTAGAGTGAGTTACGTGCCTATTAGAGGAAAAGATCAATAAAGCTCAAGCGTTCTGTTTAAAGCAGTTACAGGGACTAAGTGAAGCTGACCTCGAACGGTATAAGTTCGGTTTTCTGACTCAGCTGATCGAAGTTGTTCCAGAGATGCTGAAAAGAGATATCTAGAGTGGGATGAAGTTCTTGCGCGGCAACATCAACTAACGGTCGAAGCACAAAAGCGTACTCGGTGATTTCACCTCGCGGCAGCTCTACTCCATCAATAATGCCTACTTCGTTACCGTAAAGAAGGATATCGATATCCATCGTGCGCGAAGCGTATTCTTTAGTTTCACGCTTGCGGTCATTCTCTAATTCGATTTGATGCAGAACCTTAGCCAGTTCAGCGATAGAAAGGTCACATTCAAACCCTGCGACTAGGTTAAGGAAGTTGTCCCCTTCAAAACCAACAGGCTCACAATCGTAGAAATTAGAAATGTTCAGAGGTGCAAAGTGACTATTCAATGCTTTGAGAGATTCTGTGATGTGATGTTCGCGGTTAATGTTGCTTCCGATGCTGACATAAACGGTGGCCATAATTTTTTCTCCCTTTTAATCGGCCTCTTACGTTGTAAGTCGCTAGGAAGATCAGCTATGGATCCGTTTGATGTAGGGAGGGTAAAAGAAAATCTCCCGACAACTCATATAGAGTTCGGTTCTGAGTCGGAAAGGAGGACTTTTGAACTAGAAAATACCACGGGTAAAAATTCAGCTTATGAAGGTTCTGGACAGAAGCGAGTTACATCTTTTATTAAATTAACATTTAACAGATAATCTGAGGTGTTGAAAACCTCTCATCGATTGGTCAAAGCGACTTACAGGTTGGAAATAGCCCTTGTTATATTTTCTAGATATGGCTTTATTTGCGTATTAATCTCTAACTCAACATTACACTTGAAGTTATCTTTAAAGTCGCCCAAAGCCCACATAACTTTACGGGTCTCGGCAGTTTGAATGTCCTTTTCGAATCGAGCCATTACCCAGTAGTCACTTAGAAGTAAGAAGAAAATTGATGCCATAGAGTGAACACTATTTGCAAAATTGTATGGTGAGATAGTGTTGTCAAAATTCCAATTTTTGCTTCTTCTTGTACCAGTGAGGATTTCAAGATCATTAAATGCTTTACTTAGTGGAAATTGGAACGACGAGCTTTTTACTCTGTTGTACTTCCCTTCATCGATACAGGTCTGACACTCGTTAATTATCTTAGCTAAACGCTCAAAAAAATCGGTGTTTGTAATTTCATAAGGAGCATAATCACCGCCTTTAGCATTAGGGAATAAGTTGATATGTACCAATCCAGCTACATCTATAGGTTGACACTCTAACGCTCCAGCGATTTTGTCACTGTACTTTACGAACTCTTCTCGATGTTTATAGTAATTTGCAAAAAGGTTCTGAGCTTGAATCTGCGCTATCTGTGTACTTGCTCTATCGAGTTGCTCTTTAGTTTGTATTGATCTGTGATTTAATGAAATTAAGCCCACAATTGCAGCGTAAGCTGCGGCTAACTTAATTGGCGCATTGAAGAGTGTAATGAAATTTTCGAACCCTTTTGGAGTAAGGGAAAGCGAGTAATTAGGTATAACTGAAGTCGATATCAAAATCGTAACTATAAAAATCGTCACCCCAAAAAACCATGAAAGAATCTTGATTGAAGTGAGTTCGGAGATTCCTTTGTACGCTGTCATGACTATCCCTAAGTGACTGATATTATGTAACCTAACGACAGGTTACATGTTTTGAAAAAATTAAATCAATTATCTTTCTGATTGCATCAGTGGTCAACCTGTCAAAACGTGATGTATGGAATCCA
>NZ_JBFRJZ010000028.1:0-76807 GCF_041469125.1 Vibrio sp. 10N.286.51.E5
CCTCCTCCTACTCGATTCTGTTAGTTAACGATCAGTGTTAGAGCTAGCTGTAGCGTCATTAAGCGCTCAGTGCTTGCTCTAGGTCAGCCAAGATATCGTCAATGTGCTCGATACCTACTGATAGGCGAATCATCTCCGGTGATACACCGGCTTGTTTCTGTTCAGCTTCGCTTAGTTGACGGTGTGTCGTCGAAGCTGGGTGACAAGCGAGAGATTTCGCATCGCCAATGTTAACTAAGCGCTTGAAGATTTGCAGTGCATCATAGAAGCGAACACCGGCTTCATAACCGTCTTTTAAACCAAAAGATAGAATAGCCGATGGCTTACCCTGCATGTATTTTTCAGCAAGCGGGTAGAATTCTGAGCTAGGCAGACCAGCGTAGCTTACCCAACTGACTTTTTCGTGTTGGCTGAGGTATTCTGCCACTTTCAAGGCATTCTCTGTGTGTCGCTCCATACGTAACGACAATGTCTCCAAGCCTTGCATCAACATGAAAGCATTCATTGGCGACAGTGCTGCACCTGTATTACGTAGGGGAACCGTTCTAGCTCGACCAATAAACGCAGCCTCACCAAATGCCTCGGTATAAACCACGCCATGATAAGAAGGCTCTGGCTGATTAAAAACAGGGAAGCGCTCTTTGTGCTCTGCCCATGGGAATTTTCCTGAATCGACAATCACGCCACCTAACGTTGTACCGTGACCACCCACGTATTTGGTTAGTGAGTGCACCACGATGTCAGCACCAAAATCGATAGGTTTACACAGCACAGGCGTCGCGACTGTGTTATCAACAATCACAGGCACTCCTTGTGCGTGGGCAAGTTCTGCAACACGTTCTAAGTCGATGATATTACCAGCAGGGTTACCAATACTTTCACAGTAAACCGCCTTGGTTTTTTCATCGATCAGTGCCGCTAAGCTTTCTGGTTTGTCGTCTTTAGCAAAACGAACTTCAATTCCTTGGTTTGGCAACATGTGAGCAAATAGGGTGTAAGTACCACCGTAAAGCTGAGGCGTTGAGACAATGTTGTCACCGATTTGCGCCAACGTCTGAATCGCGTAGTTGATCGCAGCACTGCCCGCACTTACCACTAAGCCTGCAATCCCCCCTTCTAAGGCTGCCATGCGTTTTTCTAACACATCATTGGTTGGATTCATTATCCGTGTGTAGATATTACCTGGCACCGCAAGGTTAAACAGGTCGGCGCCATGTTGTGCGTCATCGAATTCGTACGCGACGGTTTGGTAGATTGGAGTGGCAACCGATTTGGTTGTTGGATCAGTGTCGTAACCGAAGTGAATCGAGAGTGTTTCGTCTTTCATGAGTCTTCCCTGAACTATTGAGCGATTTATGTACTCTCATATTGCCGATTTTTTTATAAAAGAAAAGTATGTTTAGTCACAGAGAGGCAATTGGAATTGTGTGCGGGACGATTCGTTTTTGGTTCGGAAGTGCAGGGTGTGATTGGTACTGAATCAGAAAAGCAAAAAGCCAGAGCAGCGTGAACTGTTCTGGCTTTTCTAATTTGGTGGCCCCTCCCAGATTTGAACTGGGGACCGAACGATTATGAGTCGTGCGCTCTAACCACTGAGCTAAGGGGCCGTAGGGCATAGATTATAGGGGAAGCGTTCAATGGTGTCTAGACACTATAAGGAGCAATTCCGCTTACATCTTAGCCACTTAAATCACACAGATAAAAAAAAGGTGAGCCAACGCTCACCTTTTCTTATTTATGCTTAAAAGCTAACCACACTTGAGTGTGCGATTACTCGTCTAGGAAGCTACGCAGAGTTTCTGAGCGGCTTGGGTGACGAAGTTTACGCAGTGCTTTTGCTTCGATCTGACGGATACGTTCACGAGTTACGTCGAACTGTTTACCAACCTCTTCAAGAGTGTGGTCAGTGTTCATGTCGATACCGAAACGCATACGCAGTACTTTAGCTTCACGAGGTGTTAGGCCTGCAAGAACGTCTTTAGTTGCACCGCGTAGGCTGGTTGCCGTTGCAGAGTCTAGAGGTAGTTCTAGCGTTGTATCCTCGATGAAATCACCTAGGTGCGAATCTTCGTCGTCACCGATTGGTGTCTCCATTGAGATTGGCTCTTTAGCGATTTTCAGTACTTTACGGATCTTGTCTTCAGGCATTTGCATGCGTTCAGCCAGTTCTTCCGGAAGTGGTTCACGACCCATCTCTTGTAGCATTTGACGAGAGATACGGTTTAGTTTGTTGATCGTTTCGATCATGTGAACCGGAATACGGATAGTACGAGCTTGGTCGGCAATCGAACGAGTGATTGCTTGACGGATCCACCAAGTAGCGTAAGTAGAGAACTTGTAACCACGACGGTATTCAAACTTATCTACCGCTTTCATCAGACCGATGTTACCTTCTTGGATTAGATCCAGGAATTGTAGACCACGGTTTGTGTACTTCTTAGCAATCGAGATTACTAGACGTAAGTTCGCTTCAACCATCTCTTTCTTCGCACGACGAGCTTTCGCTTCACCGATAGACATGCGACGGCTGATATCTTTGATGCTTTGAACAGTAAGAGACGTTTCACGTTCGATCATATCCAGCTTTTGGATAGAGCGACGGATGTCGTGCTCGTTACGTTTAATCTTTTCTGCGTATGGCTTGTCTGAAGCAAGAACTTCATCCAACCATGCTTCGCTAGATTCGTTGCCAGTAAATAGAGCAATGAAAGATTTCTTCGGCATTTTGCCGTACTCAACCGTTTGACGCATGATTAGGCGTTCTTGAGTACGTACACGATCCATAGAGTTACGCAGTTCGTTTACTAGGAAATCAAACTGTTTTGGTGTTAGACGGAACTCTTTGAATACGTCTTGCATCATTGTCGTTGCAAGCATTGCTTTCGGGCTTTCATGGCCGTACTCGTTGATCGCTAGTTGACGATTCTGGTAGCTAGTACGAAGTGCTGTGAACTTCTCAAGAGCAAGTTCAGGATCGATACCTGTATCTTCTTCTTCCTCTTCCTCGTCGTCTTCTGCGTCTTCTTTGTCTTCGTCTTCCAGATCAGTTTCAGCAAGTTCTGAACCGATGTGAGTCGCCGTTGGCGCAGCTGTGCCATCGTCGTCTGGGTCAACAAAGCCATTGATTAGGTCTGTTAAGCGAATCTCTTCTGCTTGTACGCGGTCAAACTGTTCCAAGATGTATGGAATAGTGCCTGGGTACTCAGCAACCGATAGTTGAACTGTATTGATACCATCTTCAATACGTTTCGCAATGTCGATTTCGCCTTCACGAGTCAGTAGTTCAACCGTACCCATTTCACGCATGTACATACGAACTGGGTCAGTAGTACGGCCAATCTCGCTTTCTACGCTTGAAAGCGCAGCAGCTGCAGCTTCGGCTGCATCTTCATCTATATTGGCATCGTCATCATTAAGTGCTAGATCATCAGCATCAGGTGCAGTTTCAACTACCTTGATACCCATGTCGTTGATCATTTGAATGATGTCTTCTACCTGTTCAGAATCCACGATTTCTGCAGGTAGGTGGTCGTTTACTTCGGCGTAGGTCAGATAGCCTTGTTCCTTGCCTTTAATAACAAGTAATTTAAGCTGTGACTGCGGATTTTGATCCATAGATGATATCCAACTTCAGGTCTGGTGAAGGACGTTGCATTCTCAAATGCAAACCAATTATGTTAACAAATTTATTAAATGCTGACTAATCAAACAGGGTTACGCTTTTAGATCTAGCATTAAAGCTAGTAGCTCCCTTTTTTCTTCGGCTGATAAACCGACGCTTCTTGCTTTGGCCTGCAGGTTTTCAATTTGTTTTTCAACGCACTGGGCAAGTATGTTGTCCAATGAGTCTAAAAATATGTCTTCTTGATTGTCTTCGTCGAGGGGGATTTCCCAGCTCGCGAGACGAGACAGAAGAGCCTCATGTTTATTGTGTCGCCAATGCTCTAATAATTGGCCTGTGTTGATATGGGGATGCGCGTGGCATTTATCAAGTACTTCGACGAATAAACTTAGCCCAGGCAATTGTAAGCCTTTGACACTTGATAAATCCGGTACCATATCAGCATAGCTCGGATTTTGGATAAGCAAAGCGATAACTTCACGCATTGGAGTGCGCTTCAGCTCTTTATGTGGTTGAGGTGTCGGGTTCTGTGTATGAACACGCGCACGTCTCAATTGGTTATCAAATCCAGTTCGCTCATCGAGCAGTTTTTCGAGCAATTCTTGGAAGTAACTGTCAGGGATTTTATTAATCAAGGCGCTGGCGTGTGCACGCAGTGCTGATTTCCCTTCGGTTGTTCCCAAGTTTAACTTGTGTATTTCAATCAGGTTATCGAACAAATAGGTCGAAAGCGGTGTCGCATTGTGGACCAGCTGTTCAAAAGCGGCTTTGCCATGCTCTCTAATATAGCTGTCTGGATCTTCACCGTCGGGCAAGAATAGAAACTTAAGCGTGTTACCGGTTTTCAGGTATTCAAGCGCGTTTTCTAGTGCGCGCCATGCGGCCTCTTTACCTGCTCGGTCACCATCGTAACAACAAACCACAGTGCTGGTTTGACGGAACAACATTTGAACATGGTCGCCGGTTGTCGAGGTGCCCAGTGATGCTACTGAGTAATCAACACCATATTGCGCGAGTGCCACGACATCCATGTAACCTTCAACCACAAGTATTTGCGGCGGTTCACGGTAGGCTTGCAGCACTTCATAAAGGCCGTAAAGCTCTTTACCTTTATGGAAGATAGGCGTTTCTGGTGAGTTGAGATATTTTGGAGTACCGTCTTCTAATACACGACCACCAAAACCAATCACACGGCCACGACGATCGCGAATCGGGAACATTACGCGTCCACGGAATCGGTCGTATCGGTTACCTTTATCGTTCTCAATTAACATGCCGCCAGTCACGAGCATGTCTTGGGCTTCTTTCTGTTGGCCAAAGTTCTTACGAACTAAGTCCCACTCATCGGCCACATACCCAATGCCAAACTTCTGGACGATCTCGCCCGAAAGGCCACGATTCTTTAGGTAATCAATCGCAGGTTTGTTGGCTGATATTTTCAGTTGAGAGCGGTAAAAATTACTGATACCGCCCATCAAATCGTAGAGGTTACGTTTTTGTTCGCTGTTGGCTCTTGGTGCTGTTGATATCTCGCCGCTGCGCTGTTCTCTAGGAACATCGAGGCCTAAGAAAGAGGCTAGCTCTTCAATAGCTTCAACAAAATCGAGACGTTCGAACTCCATAATGAAGTCGATAGCATTACCGTGTACGCCACAACCAAAGCAGTGATAAAACTGTTTTTCTTGGCTTACGCTAAAAGAAGGGGTCTTTTCGTTGTGGAATGGGCAACAAGCACCATAGTTTTTGCCTTTTTTCTTAAGTTTCACGCGTGCGTCCACAATGTCGACAATGTCGAGACGCGCTAGGAGATCATCGATGAAACTACGCGGGATGTGTCCTGCCATAAAACCTTAGAAAAATGCACTAACTGAGAGTGTGGATAATAATAGTTTGAATAGGTTACAGATACAAACAAGCCGTGCGTTCCGAAGGATTGCACGGCTTGTTGCAATTTGATTTGGGATTAAGCGAGTTTAGAACGAACTAAACCACTAACTTTACCCATATCTGCACGCCCTTGAATTTGTGGTTTCAAGATAGCCATTACTTTACCCATGTCTTGCATGCCCGCTGGTTGAGCTTCGGCGATTGCGCTATCAAGTAGTGCAATAACTTCTTCATCAGTTAGCGGTTGAGGCATAAAGCCTTCAAGTACCGTAATTTCTGCTTTTTCCACGTCAGCAAGATCTTGACGATTTGCCGATTCATATTGAGCAACAGAATCGCGACGTTGCTTAACCATTTTAACTAATACAGCAAGAATGTCGTCGTCGTTCAGAGTGATCCGTTCGTCAACTTCACGTTGCTTAATTGCTGAAAGAGCTAAGCGGATAGTGCCAAGGCGCGGTTTGTCCTTGGCTTTCATCGCTAATTTTTGCTCTTCTTTGAGTTGTTCAATAAGAGCCATAACTCAGTCCTTATGGATTAAGTTATTAGTACAGGCGAACGCGACGTGCGTTTTCGCGAGCTAGCTTCTTAGCGTGACGCTTTTGAGCTGCTGCTTTAGCGCGTTTGCGAACTGTAGTTGGCTTTTCGTAGTGCTCGCGACGGCGAACTTCAGAAAGGATACCTGCTTTTTCACAAGAGCGCTTGAAACGACGTAGTGCAACGTCGAACGGTTCGTTTTCACGTACTTTAACTATTGGCATATGCCTTTCACCTCAGGGGTTATTCATTATCGCTGGCCACTCAGTACCAAATCAGAGAAGTTACCCATCGAGCTAACTCTCTATTCGCGTTTGGCCATTAACCAGCTTGATCAAAAATGGTGCGGAATTTTAATCCGATCACAGTGGCTTTGTAAAGCACTTTGTCGATTATAGTCTGTACAATATTTGTTTGAAGAGCTTAGGCAGGGTAATATTGCGCTAATTTCCCATTTTAGACGAAAGCGTGCCGAGAAAATTATGCGCATTATTGGTATTGAAACCTCTTGTGATGAAACAGGAATCGCGATTTATGATGATGAGCAAGGGCTGCTTTCTCATCAATTATATAGCCAAGTAAAGCTGCACGCCGATTACGGTGGTGTGGTACCTGAGCTAGCTTCGCGTGACCACGTGAAAAAAACAATTCCTCTTATTAAAGCGGCATTAGCTGAAGCGAACCTAACGTCGAAAGACATTGATGGTGTGGCTTACACGGCTGGTCCAGGTTTAGTGGGCGCTTTGCTTGTAGGTGCAACGATTGGTCGCAGTATTGCTTATGCGTGGGGCGTGCCTGCTGTGCCTGTCCATCATATGGAAGGCCACCTTCTTGCGCCAATGTTAGAAGACAATCCACCTCCATTCCCATTTGTGGCTCTGCTGGTTTCTGGCGGCCATACTATGATGGTAGAAGTGAAAGGCATTGGTGAATACCGAATTCTTGGTGAATCGATTGATGATGCAGCGGGTGAAGCGTTTGATAAAACCGCGAAGCTGATGGGCTTAGATTACCCTGGTGGTCCACTGCTATCTCGCTTGGCAGAAAAAGGCACTCCGGGTCGTTTTAAGTTCCCGCGTCCAATGACCGATCGTCCAGGTCTAGATATGAGCTTTTCTGGTCTGAAGACGTTCGCAGCGAATACCATTCGTGATAACGATAATGATAACCAGACTCGTGCTGATATTGCTTATGCATTCCAAGAAGCTGTTTGTGCAACCTTAGTAATCAAGTGTAAGCGCGCCTTGGTAGAAACAGGCATGAAACGTATAGTGATTGCTGGCGGTGTAAGTGCTAACAAGCAACTGCGTGTTGAGCTTGAAGCTCTTGCTAAGAAAATCGGTGGTGAGGTGTACTACCCACGCACAGAATTCTGTACAGATAACGGTGCGATGATCGCTTATGCGGGCATGCAGCGCCTGAAAAATGGCGAGACTGCAGATCTTTCAGTTCAAGCAACACCACGTTGGCCGATTGACCAATTAGAGCCAATTGCTTAATACATCAAGATGTTTCGATAAACGGTCGCCTAGTGCGGCCGTTTTTATATCCTAGCTTACCGACCGTATGTCGATAAATAATTGCTGATAGAGATTAGGGAAGAAAATGAACAAGTTCACAGTAGACAATCAATCGATGGCGTACCTAGATGAAGGTCAAGGCCCTGTTGTTGTACTCGGCCACAGCTACCTTTGGGATAGTGCAATGTGGAAGCCGCAGATCGAAGCATTAAAAACTCAGTATCGCTGTATTGTTCCAGAGCTTTGGTCTCACGGTGAGTCTCAAGCTGCACCCGCTTCGATGCGTAACTTGAAAGATTACGCTCAGCACGTTTTGGCTCTGCTTGATCATTTAGAGATCGAAGAATTCTCAGTGGTTGGCTTATCGGTTGGCGGTATGTGGGGAACAGAGTTAGCGGAACTTGCACCTTCACGTATTAAGTCTTTGGTTCTAATGGATACTTTTGTGGGTTTAGAACCAGAGGTTGCTCACGCAAAGTACTTCAGCATGTTAGATACCATCACTCAAACCAAGACGGTTCCTCAGCCAATTGTTGAAGCGGTTGTGCCACTGTTCTTCGCTAATGATACGCAAACCAACACGCCAGCTTTAGTGGAAGGTTTTACTCAGCAGTTATCTGAACTTAAGGGTGATAAAGCGGAAGAAGTGGCGCGCATCGGTCGAATGGTCTTTGGACGTCGTGATATGATCGAATCAGTAGAGAACTTCGCGCTACCTGTGTTGATTGCGGTAGGACAAGAAGACAAACCACGTCCGGTACTTGAGTCATACCTAATGCACGATTGCATTACGGGCAGTGAATTAGTGGTGATTCCTGGCGCAGGTCATATTAGCTCGTTAGAGCAACCAGAGTTTGTGAACACAATGCTGAAGACGTTTTTAGATAAACATCTGCTGTAAGCTTTAAATACTGAATATTATGGTTCGGCTTAGACGTGACAGTTTAAGCCGATTTTTTTTGTCCGAGTTTTGGTTCGCTGCCATCGAGTAGGCGGCGGATATTCTGATGGTGACGCAACACGATCAAACAACACAACATGGCTACAGGCAGTGTGTATTGAGGTTTGACTAACCAAGCGTAGAAAGGGGCAAGTAGCACAGTAACCAGTGCAGCTAAAGAAGAGTAACGAAACAAAAACGCGACCACTAACCAAGTCGCCATGATCATTCCGGTTAGATCGAACCCTATTGGGGCGATAGCGCCGAGTGCGGTTGCCACGCCTTTACCACCTTTGAAGTGGAAGAAGATCGGATACATATGGCCAAGACACGCCGCAATTGCCACAACCCCAAGAATGATTGGGTCGATCTTGAGGTAGTAGCCAAGCCAGACAGGGATAGTGCCTTTCAGCATGTCACACAAAAGGACGGCAGCTGCTGCGCCTTTACCGCCAACACGCAGGACATTGGTTGCTCCTGGGTTGTTAGAACCTACTGTTCGAGGATCTGGGAGCCTCAAAACTCGGCATATCAAGACCGCACTAGAGATTGAACCTAGTAAGTAGGCAGCAATGATCATGATAAGTGCCAATGGGGTCATGTCTGTCCTTTAACGGTTATACGCCTAACGATGGGAAAATAATGCTCAATCCAAGAGTAATTGATATCATATCTCGAATTACGCAAATAATACGTTTTTTTCCCCCATATGGGTATCCGACCTCTAAAAGGACAAGTCATGGCACTGGATAAAGTTTTCATTGAACAGCTAGAAGTAATTACAACGATCGGTGTTTACGATTGGGAACAAGAGATTAAACAAAAACTTGTGCTTGATATTGAAATGGCTCATGACAACCGCCCAGCAGGCAAGAGTGATGATGTGGTTGATGCTTTGGATTATTCGAAAGTGAGCACTGCAGTACTTGAGCACATTGCAAATGGCCGTTTTCTACTCGTAGAACGTGTTGCTGAAGAAGTCGCAGAGCTTATTATGACTCAGTTCTCTGTGCCGTGGATTAAAATCCGATTGGCTAAACCTGGCGCAGTGCCACAAGCAAAAGCCGTTGGTGTGATCATCGAACGAGGTCAAGCATGACAGTAGCCTATGTTGGTGTTGGCACGAACATAGACCGCGACAAGCATGCAAGGGTGGCATGGACAGAGCTTCAATCGTTAGGGACTAACCTTAAATGCTCTAAAATCTATCACTGTGAGCCCGTCGGTTTTAATAGCCATCCGTTTTATAACTTTGTGATAGAGCTCGACACGTCACTCTCATTGACTGAATTTTCACAGCAGCTGCGTAAAATTGAGTTTAAATGGGGTCGCTCTCAAGATGCGCACAAACTACAAGATCGAAAACTCGATCTTGATATTGTGCTGTTTGGAGAGGAGGTTTCTGAGTGTGAACCAGAATTACCACGCAGTGATATCTACAAATATCCTTTTGTAACACAGCCGCTTTATGATCTTTGTCCTGCGCGAGTGATCCCGCAAGACGGAAGAACCGTCAGTGAAATATGGCAGAAGATGCAGCAATTAGACTCGCTCTCTGTCGTAGATATAAAACTATAATTTTTAAGGTAAGTAATGAGTTATTTTGAAGCGTTTATATTGGCGTTGGTGCAAGGCTTTACAGAGTTTTTACCTATTTCCAGTTCTGCACACCTAATCCTTCCTTCAGCTGTTTTAGGCTGGGAAGATCAAGGTTTGGCTTTTGATGTCGCTGTCCACGTTGGTACTTTGGCAGCTGTTGTTATCTATTTCCGTAAAGAAGTGGTCTCTCTGTTGAGCGCATTCTTTGGTTCAGTGTTTAAAGGCGATCGTAGTAAAGAAGCGAAGTTAGCGTGGATGATCATTCTTGCGACGATTCCTGCGTGTATCTTTGGCTTGTTGATGAAAGATATTGTTGAACTTTACTTACGCAGTGCGTGGGTGATCGCGACGACAACGATTATCTTTGGTCTATTGTTATGGTGGGTGGACAAGAACTCAAGCCTGCGCGATGACGAATACCAAGCGGGTTGGAAAAAGGCGCTGTTTATTGGTCTTGCTCAAGCAATGGCGATCATTCCGGGCACGTCTCGTTCTGGCGCAACCATTACCGCGGCGCTTTACCTTGGTTTCACACGTGAAGCGGCGGCTCGACTCTCTTTCTTGATGTCTATCCCAATCATCACTCTGGCTGGTGGTTATTTAGGTCTTAAGTTGGTGACAAGCGGTGATCCAATCCATGTTGGCACTTTGCTAACGGGCGTTGCGGTGTCTTTCATCAGTGCTTACATCTGTATCCACTTCTTCTTGAAGCTTATCTCTCGTATGGGCATGACACCGTTCGTTATCTACCGCCTGATTCTAGGTTGTGGTCTGTTTGCTTTCTTAATGATGCAGTAACAGACACAGGCAACGGTCTCGCTGTAAGAATTGAAACAAAAGGCCCGCTTAACTGCGGGCTTTTTATACGTTTTAGGTAGAGCGGCGACGATTAACTGCTAGCGAGTTCTGATAGGGCGTTTTCAATTGCGATGGCTCTGCGTTTCTCTTGTTCTTCTCGAATATCTTTACCTTTAAAGCCATCGGCAATAATCGCCTTAACTTCGACTTGAAGCGCCGCTTGGTAGGCGACTTCAAAGCGCGCTTTTTGAGGGTAAGGCTGATCTTGTAACCCTTTTCGGCCTGCGTGGTCGGCCTGGCAGCAAAGTAGTATATCGTCGAACCTATCTGGCTTACGCCAAACATCGAACTTGTTGAGAACCTTGAGAAAGGTGGTTGGTTTGAGCTCGCCTGCGCGGTGGATATTAGAATGTTGCTCGCACACTAACAACGCAAGGTCTCTGAACTCATTGGGCACTCTCACTCGCTCACACAGTTTCTTGATTATCTTAACACCTGTGTGGCAGTGCATTTTATGGCTTGGCCATTCAGCTTGTGGTGTGACGCCTTTACCTAAGTCATGCACTTGAGCTGCAAAGCGTACCGGTAGCGATGGGCTTAATAGTGCGGCTTGCTGAGCAACCATCAGAGTGTGAATACCCGTGTCGATTTCAGGGTGCCATTTTTCAGGTTGAGGGACGCCAAATAGAGCGTCAATCTCAGGTAATACGACTGCCAATGCACCACACTCTTTCAATACAGAGAGGAACACTTCAGGGTGCGGTGTACTAAGAGACTTATGCCACTCTTGCCAAACTCGCTCTGCAGTAAGGTGTGCCAGTTCACCAGATTGGACGATCTCACTCATCATATCCATGGTTTCAGGTGCAACCGTGAAGTTAAGATGGTGAAGCTTGGCGGCGAAGCGAGCCACACGCAGTACACGAAGAGGGTCTTCAACAAAAGCGTCTGAAACGTGTCTTAAGATACGATCCGAGAGATCTTTCTGGCCATGATAAGGATCGTGAAGTTGGCCTTTATCATCTTGAGCTATAGCGTTGATGGTCAGATCTCGACGCATCAGGTCTTCTTCCAAACTCACGTCTGGCGCGAAGTAACATTCGAAGCCTGTGTAACCAGAGCCTGATTTTCTCTCAGTGCGAGCCAGTGCGTGCTCTTCTTTGGTTTTTGGGTGCAAGAATACCGGGAAATCTTTTCCCACAGCAGTAAAGCCAAGGTTTTCCATCTCTTGAGGGGTACTCCCTACCACGACCCAATCTCTATCATAACTATCAATATTGAGCAGCTTATCGCGCACTGCTCCACCGACTAGATAGCGTTGTAGCCCGTTGTCTTTTGGTAGGCTATCGTAAATTTGCAACTTATCACCTCGAAATGTTTTATCACTGCTGGACTTTACTGCAAGCAATGGTACTTTCCATTAATCGTAATTATAGGGCAGCACATGTATAAGGAATATTTTGGCTTCGTTGAGATGCCATTTTCGATTGTACCAAATTCTCGCTACTTGTTTTTGAGTCAGCGCCATCAAGAAGCGATGCAGAACCTACAAGCCGGTTTAGGCGAGGGTGGGGGCTTTGCGATGCTTACTGGTGAGGTTGGTACAGGGAAAACAACGGTCGCTAAGGCGATGTTGTCTTCATTGGATAGTCATACTCAGGCTGGCCTTATACTTAACCCTACGTTTTCAAATACGGATTTACTAGAAGCTATCTGCGATGAGTTTGAGGTCGAGTACCCAGAACAAGCATCGTTGAAACAGCTCAGTCAGGCTATTCATTATTTTCTACTTGATAGCCATGCCGAAGGCATTCAAACCCTATTGGTGATCGATGAAGCCCAACACCTCGCTGCCGATGTGTTGGAGCAGTTACGCCTTCTAACAAACTTGGAAACCGACAATCGTAAGCTGTTAAAAGTACTGTTGGTCGGCCAGCCGGAATTACAACAGCACTTACAAACCACGCAGCTACGTCAGCTAGCACAGCGCATTACTGGTCGTTATCACTTACTGCCTCTTAATACCGAAGAAACGGGCAAGTACATCGCGTTTCGTTTGGAGACGGCGGGTGGCGAGCAGATGTTGTTTTCGAACCGTTCTATCAAGCTGATTGCTCAATATACGCATGGTATTCCAAGGCTCATTAACTTGGTGTGTGATAAAGCACTGCAGTTGGCTTTTCATGACGGTGAGCAGCTACCGAGCAATGAAACGGTTAACCGAGCGTGTCAGCAGGTTATGTCCTTTCAGGCCGATGTGTATCACGTCGAGAAAGCTCTAACTTCTCGTGTCGCGCCTAAGTTATTCCAATACGCAGGGATTGCGACGTTAAGCGTTGGTCTTGCAATAGCGACCTTTAACTTCGCTCCAAGCTATATCAATGCTTGGTTGCCTACGGATGCATCAAATGGAGCAAAGACGGAAGTGTTAGCACGTACTCAGCGTTCTTTGGTATCAGATGTTCCTAAGTTGGTTGCTGAGCCAAAACCTGCCAAGTTTGAATTGCCACAACACATTCAACAACATTTGATGCAGGGGACCAATCGTTCTCTCGCTATCAAAGACTTGTATACGCTGTGGGGATATCAATCTTCACTGCGTGATGGATTGTGCTTAAGTGAGCCACAAAGTGTTTTTGTGTGTGAGCAGCAGCAGGCCAGTTTGGATACCTTGTTAGAACTTGGTGTTCCTGTGGTACTTAATCTCGACATAGACCAAAAACCAGTGTTTGCTGTGCTGTATGGCGTGTCTAAGGATTCTGTCGAGTTGCTGGTTAATGAAAAGCTGTTGGTGATGCCGAAGCAATCCTTAGAGCAAATCTGGCAAGGCGATTACGTCGCTATTTGGAAGCAGCCGCTGCGAGAGACCCTTAAAGAGGGCTATCAAGGTGAAGCGGTTGCTTTGCTTGATCTACTGCTTTCTGAAGTATTAGGAGAGGTTGTTTCCGGTAATGATGTATTTGATTATGAGTTAAAAATGAAAATCGAAGCATTTCAAACGTGGCAAGGTATGTCTGTTGATGGCATTGCAGGTAAGCGCACCTTAGCAAGATTGCAGAGATTAGCTCAACTCGATTCGCCTAAGCTGATGTCACTAGAAGGGGGCGAAAGCTAATGTCACGTATTATGCACGAACTTAAACAGCCGTCTCACAAGCCATCTTCTATTAATCAGCACTCTCTTAGCAAACCAAGCTTCAAAGGCTACCAGAATCATCATGTTCCTAACTCTGCAAAAGGGATGAGCAACAAGCGAGGTTCATCGTTAGCGATGGGGCTACTCTTAATCTTGGTTCCTTCTTTGTTGGTGGGTGGCGTCTTGGCTTATCAATCGTATATCCAACAACAAGAAGCCGTGAACCAAGCTGCCAATGTCGCTCTGCCAGAATTTAAAACTGAATCAGACATTGAGCCTGAAATTGCGGATGCTGATATAGCAAGCATGGATGCCGTGTCTGAGGAAGAAGATGCCTTGTTCACCGTTCGCCCTGCACCGGAGAGCCAACCGTTGAAAGCATTGCCACGCCAAGAGATGTATGCACAGATTGATTCTGGCGCTAATCGTGCAAACACCGCTGGTGGCTCAGCAGTGATCTTCGCTAATGCTGATAACAACACTCAAATGACAGCCAGTTCTGAATCGTCATCCGTTCAGCCAGGCGCGAGTGATGAAACGACTGCTCTGCAATCAAGCACTGATCAGCAATCAAATAGTGACTTACAATCGGACAGTGATCTGCTGCAAGGGCTAGACCTCAGTGAGTTGCCACCTGATTTGGCATTGAAGCTTGAATCTATTATGGGGGAGCAACAAAGCGCTCCTGAGCCGATGGATTCTAGACCCTCAGGGCAAAGGGGTTCTCAGGTCATTGAGTTGGAAACGCACACCAATAGCTTATCAGGCGTCCTTCCTAAGTTAGACCTACAAACCCATATGTACTCGAGCAGCGAAACCAAGCGTTGGGTAAAAGTGAACGGTCAAGAAGTGGCGCAAGGAGATTGGATTGGACAAGACATTCAATTGCTGGAGATTAAGCCACAATCGGTGATCATAGAGTTCAATCAGCAGAAGATAGAAATCCCAGCTCTGTACGAGTGGAAAGGCTAGCGAGCTCTAAAGGTATCTAGATAACAGACAAATAAAAAGGAGCACCTCGGTGCTCCTTTTTGATCTTCGATACTGAATTTACTGTACCTAATACAAGCGTTACGTCTACGCCCAACCGTTTGGTGATTTTCTGCGACGAGGCATGATGTGTGGCAGAACAAGGCCTAGAAGTAGACCAATACCCGCAACACCACCACCGTACATGAAGTACTTCAATAGTAGGTCGTCTTTTTGAGTGTCTAGCTTAGCGCGCAGTTCACGGTTCTCTGTTTGAGAACTCGTTAGCTGTTGGCTAATTTCACTGTAGTTCTGTTCTAGTTCAGCAATCTGCTTGTTACGAGAATCTAGAGAGCTTGCTAGGCCAGCTTTTTCGCTGTCAGCACTCTGACGAGCATTCGCTAGCTTGCCTTTAACTTCCGTCAGCTCTTTCTCTAGCTTAGGCATACGCAGTGCCATGCTTTCTTGAGTGCTTACAAACTTGCTTTCAACCCAACCTTTACGGCCACGGTTGTCTTGAATTTGGGTGTAACCCGTACTCTTGTTAGTTTGTAGGAATGTAATCTTTTCACCAGCATCAACACTACCGATGATACGGAATGTGTTGTTTGGGCCAGAATGCATATAAGTAAATAGTTTGTCAGCAATATAACGGTCTTGTGCAAAGGCAGCTGGAGCCGCAAGCATTGCGAACAAAACTAAGCTAATCAGTTTTTTCACAGTAAATCCCTTAACGATTCAAATTGGGTAGGCGTATGAGTCAGCCTCAATCAGCAAATAATATTTAGTTTCTTTATGCGGTGCAACAAAGAAGGGAGGCAAAGCCTCCCTTTCTGTGCGTTTGAGTCAATAATGACATGGCATTTACATATCGTTACTGAAGCTCACACTGTTCTGACGCTAGTATTCACTAACGCAGTCGCGATTACATAGTAAACGCAGCTTGAATTCCGTAGAAGAACACAACAGCAAGTAGAGCACCTGCAGGTAGTGTCACAATCCAAGAAGCCACGATATTACGTACAACGCCTAAGTTTAGTGCTGCGATACCACGAGCAAAACCAACACCTAAAACAGCACCAACGAGTGTTTGTGTAGTAGAGATTGGAAGGCCAGTACCTGAAGCTAGTACAACCGTACATGCAGTTGCAAGTTGTGCAGCAAAGCCACGGCTTGGTGTTAGTTCTGTAATACCAGTACCAACGGTTGCCATTACTTTATGACCCATTGTTGCAAGACCAACAACGATACCGAATCCACCTAGAGGAAGAATCCACCATGCGATAGTACTCTTACCTGTGATTTCACCCATGTGCTCAACGGTTGATACAACAGCAGACAGTGGACCAATCGCGTTCGCAACGTCGTTTGAACCGTGTGCAAATGCCATCGCACAAGCTGTGATAACCATGAGTACAGAGAAGATGCCTTCAACACCTGCAAAGCCGTGGTCTTCTTCGCGGTTAGCGAATTTCTTCTGGATGTATAGGTAACCGCCGATCATTACAAGCGCAGAAACGCCAGCAGCCCAAACCCATGCTTCAGTGTTGCTTAGGTGAAGACCAACGTGCTTAAGGCCTTTCTTGATGGTTACAAGTGCAATTACCATTGTTGTAATGAACATGTATACCGGTACAAAGCGTTTCGCGTTAAATAGCGGGTTCTCTGTATCAAAAATCAGTCGTTGAGCACTTACAAATATGACGTAAGCGAAGAAGCCGGAAATAACGGGTGTGATAATCCAACTACCCACAATACCTTGAACACTGTTCCAGTCTACAGCTTCAGTACCTACAGAAATACACGCAAAACCGATGATTGCACCGATGATTGAGTGAGTCGTAGAAACCGGCCAGCCCATGTAAGAAGCGAGAAGTAGCCATGTACCCGCAGCAAGAAGTGCTGACATCATGCCGTACACAAGTACATCTGGTTGATGAGCGAATAGAGACGTTTCGATAACACCTTTACGAATCGTGTCTGTTACTTCGCCGCCCGCAAGGTAAGCACCTGCGAATTCAAAGATCATTGCGATAATGATCGCTTGTTTAACGGTTAAAGCTTTAGAGCCTACTGAGGTGCCCATTGCGTTCGCAACGTCATTTGCACCAATACCAATAGCCATCAAGAAACCGAAAGCTGCTGCAACAATAATCAGGACAGTGCCGTAGTTAGCAAGGATATCCATCGTAATACCTAGTTGTTTGATAACAAGCGGAACAAATTTAGACGCAAAAAACCG
Organism: Vibrio sp. 10N.286.51.E5; assembly: GCF_041469125.1. Taxonomy (NCBI): domain Bacteria; kingdom Pseudomonadati; phylum Pseudomonadota; class Gammaproteobacteria; order Vibrionales; family Vibrionaceae; genus Vibrio; species Vibrio sp. 10N.286.51.E5. The sequence continues at coordinate 17,250 of NZ_JBFRJZ010000028.1, forward strand.
CTCAGCGAGAGGAATACTCAGCGCATAAGTGGTTTGTTCAAAAAATGCTCTTCGTTATATGGTTAACGTATGATTTAAGATCGAGAAAGCATTACTTCAAGACGAGCGCCTACACGCTGTGCTTGATCTGCAATACCACCAACCCATTCAAGAATTTTGTATAAGAACATGATATCAACTGGATTCAGATCGCCTTCAATTGCCATTAGTTGTTGGCGTAGTTCGATCTGCATCGCATCCGTGTCATCTTCAATTACATCTAATTGATGAATCATTTCGGCAACGAGTGTTACTTCACGGCCTTTAAAGCCAGTCTCAAGTAATTCGTCTAATTCATTGATTACGTTTTGTGCTTGGTTCGCTGCATCTAGACAACGTTTAACGTAAGCGATGAAGTTTTCTTGCATAGGAGCAGGAATGACAAGTTGACGACCATATACACGGCCAGCAATGTCTTTCGCTAGGTTTGCGAGTTTGTCTTGTTGAGTTAATAGCTCCAACATATCGGTGCGATCAACTGGCATAAACAAACCACGAGGAAGTTTAAGGCGAATTTCACGTTTTAGTACGTCAGCTTCTTTCTCAAGGTGAGAAATTTGAGCTCGAATTTCTGATGCTTTTTCCCAGTCACCTTTTGAAGAAACTTCAAAGAAATTAACTAGGTGAGAACAACATTCGTTCACGCATACTACGTGACGCTGCAAAGGTTTAATTGGGGACTTTGCAAATAACCCCATAATTGTATTTACTGGCATGGTCATCCAACCTAATAAATAATAACCTTAAAACAACATACACCATATTCATGGTGAAATGTTAAGCGATGGCTACAAAGTCGCGCATGTTAACCTAATCAATCTCTCATTAAAACTGTTTTAGATCATCATAAGGGCGATATTTCTGACTTGCCGACTTTTCAAATTGGCAATATCCTGTCCCTATCTTCACAGAAAGGTATAACTATGGAAACCGAGATAGAACTGAAGTTTTTTGTTTCTCCTGAATTTTCAGAGACTTTACGCAATAAAATTGCTGAAACTAAAGTACTTCAGCACAGTTGTCGTGAGCTAGGTAACATCTACTTTGACACCGCTGACAACTGGCTACGTAAGCACGATACAGGCTTACGCATTCGACGCTTTGATGACGTATTTGTACAAACCGTAAAGACTGCTGGTCGTGTGGTTGCTGGCCTGCATCAAAGGCCTGAATACAATGCAGAACACGACAGCAACGAACCTAAGCTAGCCCTGCACCCAGAGGATATCTGGCCAACAGGTAAAGACATCGAAACGTTGCAAGCTGAGCTGACTCCTCTGTTTTCTACCAACTTCACGCGTGAGCAGTGGTTGATTGGTATGCCTGATGGTAGCCAAGTCGAGGTCGCATTCGATCAAGGCTTTGTTGAATCAGGCGACCTGCAAGAACCGATTTGCGAAGTCGAATTGGAACTTAAATCCGGTCAAACGGATGCGCTATTTACATTGTCTCGCCAATTCTGCGAACAAGGTGGCATGCGTTTGGGTAACCTAAGTAAAGCAGCTAAGGGTTACCGTCTTGCTCAAGGTTATCAAGGAGATGAAGTTACTCCTTTGACCTTAGTTGATACTGACAAAAGTGATACCGTTGAATCGTGTTTTATTCAATCTTTAGAGCATGCTCTCGCTCATTGGCATTATCACGAGCAGATTTTCACAGAGCGTCAATCGATTGAAGCTTTGCATGAGATCAGTCACTCGCTGAGTTTTATTCGCCAAACTTTCACTATCTATGGCGGCATTGTCCCTAGACGAGCAAGTGCGATTTTACGTCAAGAGTTGAAGTGGCTTGAGCAAGAGCTCGACTGGCTGAAAAGCTATGATCACTTCGAAGACTTGCTGGAAGATAAAGGCCATGTACTACGTAAACTCGATGCGCGTAAGTTCTTAGTCGCTGAGCTTAAAGAGATGCAAGAGCAACTGCCAGATCGTGAAGATCTGCTTACCTTGCTGAGCTCTGCTCGTTACACCGGTTTATTGTTAGATTTGAGCCGTTGGATCTTGTCTCGTGGCTGGCAGCCTTTCTTAGATGAGAAAGCGCGTGAGCAAATGGGTCGTGGTATCGAATGGTTTTCCGTGCAGCAACTCGATCGCACATGGGCAGACTTGATGGAAGCTTTCCCGCCAGAGCGAGTGATGACCAGCCAAGCGTATATTGAGCAGCAATACCGTTTGATGCGAAACCTATATTCTGGTGTTGGTTTCGCGAGTTTGTATGATGACGCTGAGCGAAACAGTTTCCGTTTACCTTGGGCCGATATGGTGCAAGGCATTGATGACTTGCTGGCACTTAAAACATTAGAGCCTTTGACTGAGAAGCTGGAAGGCGATGAGAAGCTTCAGCTAGAGCGTTGGTTAGCTCGTCAAGAAGTGTCCATTCTGCATGCGATGGAACAGACACGCCAAATCAGTGTTGAGGTTGAGCCATACTGGCAAGACTAAACTCGATACCTGTATCAATAGAAGTATGAATTTGAAAATAGGGCTCCGGCCCTATTTTTTTGTTTGTTGCTCAAGTTTTTCGAGTCGCTCTAAGATTTTCTGTTGCTGCTCGATGATCTTCTCAAGGTGTTTCTCTTTGTTTTCCGCTCGTTGATTCTCATGATGAGTTGGGGAGGTGATCAAAGAAGTAATCAAGCCTGAAATCATACCAAACACACCGACACCACAGATGATCACCATTGAAGCCACTAACTGACCGGAAGTTGTCACTGGGTAATGGTCGCCATAACCCACAGTACTGATGGTCACAAACGCCCACCATAAAGCATCATGACCTGTAGTGATGTTGGCGTTCGGATCTTTGTGTTCCAATAGCAGGATCGTGCCAGCACCGATAGTCAGTAAGATCACCAAAAGCAGAATGATGGAAGCGAAAGTGGTCTCTTTCCTATTACGAAATAACTCTCTGAAAATACGTTTACTTGAACGCAGAACTAAGATGACTCGCAGAATTTGAAAAATACGGGCGAAACGAAGAGGCTCGATCATTGGGATACTTGCTAAGAAATCGATCCAGTGTACTTTTAGAAATTCTTTTTTGTTTTGTGATCTAAATAGATCAATTGTGAGCTGAAAAAGAAAAACACTACAGATTATAAAATCGAGGCCGATAAGGACTTGTTTCGATTCTTTATCGATCGGTACGAACAATAAGCCTGAGATCACAAATAACGCTAAGAAAGAGAGAATCAGTGACAATAAGCTCATCGGCTTGGTGGCGTCTTTGGTATTATTCAACATTCATACGAGGCTCAAAATAAATCGCGAACTTTGACTGACATAGCCACCTCGCGGATATAGAAGCCATCAATATATAAGAATTAATGGAGAACTGACAATGACTAAACTGTCATTCAAGCCGTGGGAAAGGGTAATCTCTGACGTTCGTCTCGTTCCAAAAATGGTCATGTTGATGATATTCAGCACTATCTTGATCATTTCGAAGCAGCTATGGGACGCAAGTACGTTTTACGATTCATTGCTTGCTGTAACGAACAATGCGCAAGTCGCACAACAGCATTACGAGACTTACCTAGTTCAAGTGGCTTGGCAAACAGCCTTGATGATCATTGTGTTTGTGGTTCTTCTGTTAGCAGCGGCGCGCGTTATGCTGCGCCAGACTCAATACCTTAATGACGCCATTAAAACCATGGCAGATAAGAACTTTTCAGTGCCGATTCAAATGGACTGTAAAGATGAATACGGCGATGTGGCACGCGAACTTGAAAAAACTCGCGTCCAACTGAACGACATGATCAAAACTCAGGTGGCCTCTTCTGATGAGCTGTTTGCTCTGACGGAAGTGATGACCATCAGCATGTCTGAAACCAAAGAGTCAGCTCAAGAAGAGTTCAACGAGATCGATCAACTGGCAACAGCAATGAGTGAGATGACGTCGACGGTGCAAACTGTCGCTGAGCATGCACAAAGCGCTTCGTCATTGACTGAACAGGCATCAGGCCAAGCTCTTACTGGTCAGAAGTTCGTTCAAGGATCAGTGTCTAAGATGAGTGAGCTATCTTCAGATATCGCAGCATCTGCAGCAGCGGTAAACCAAGTAGAAGAACGCGTTGACTCAATTGGCAGTGTGGTTGGTACTATCCAAGGCATTTCAGAACAGACAAACCTACTAGCATTGAACGCTGCAATTGAAGCGGCACGTGCCGGTGAAGCGGGTCGTGGTTTTGCGGTTGTTGCTGATGAGGTTCGTAACCTTGCACAGCGCACTCAGCAAGCGACGGTAGAGATTCAAGACATGATCAGTCATCTACAAAGCAGCGCTAACTCTGCGGTAGAACTGATGGAGAAGAGTGTTGTTGAAGCGGCTGAAGGTGTTGATCTGGTGACTAACGCGGGAAGTGAGCTTGACGGCATTGTAAGCCAAGTCAATCAAATCAATGATATGAACTTCCAGATCGCGACCGCTGCAGGCCAACAGAGCAGTGTTGCTGAAGAGATGAGCGTCAACCTGACCAATGTACGCGAGCTTGTTGAAGCTTCAGTTGTGGTGGTTGGTGAACTGCTCGAGACCTCTCAGCTTATGGAAAGTAACGCGCAAGAACTCGACGGTAAGATTAAGCAATTTAAGGTTTAGTCCTCAGCACCCAATCTTCATCCGTCAAAGGCTAATTCCCAGAGACTGTTTCTCGGTTGTAAGCTCAACCAGATAAGTTAATCGATAAAACGCCCACATTGCTAATGTGGGCGTTTTTTATTGGCGTAACTTTGGTATAACTTATCTTTAGTTATGAAAACTCGTTATTGAAGAACTGAATCGATAAACCGATTGTTCGGCGCGCAGCTTATACAAGGAAGAAACATGCCATTGCCTTCTCAACTCATCACTCACTCCCAGTCTGCTTTTGAGCAATTATTAGAGCATCAAAGTGAAGCCATCAATACTTGGTCTGAGCCACTGACTGAAGATCTTAAACGTGTACTCGGTTTAAGCTGTTTTATTGGTGATTGCCTGCAGCGTGATACGGTTTTATGTGGTGACTTACCTAATATGTTGGCATGCGAAGAACGCGCTGAAGGATACCGAGAACGCTTGGCTGAATTACTTTCTAGTTGCACCGATGAAATGAGCGGTCAGCGCGTGCTGCGTCAATTCCGAAATCGAGAAATGACCTACATTGCTTGGCGTGATTTTATGGGTTCGTGGGAGCTAGAGCAGAGCCTAAATCATCTATCGATGTTGGCTGAGGCGATGATCTTCGAAACCTACCAATGGCAGTACGATATTTGTTGTAAAGAGTGGGGCACACCTTGTAATGAACAAGGCGAAGCACAGCCGATGTTGATCATTGGTATGGGCAAGCTAGGGGGCGGTGAGCTTAACTTCTCTTCCGATATCGATCTGATCTTCACCTACCCAGAGAATGGTGAAACCCAAGGTGCAAGACGCAGCATTGCCAATGCGCAGTTCTTTACACGTCTCGGGCAACGTATTATTAAGGCGCTTGATCAGCAAACCTTCGATGGATTCTGTTATCGAGTAGACATGCGCCTGCGTCCATTCGGTGAGAGTGGTCCACTGGTCATGAGTTACGCTGCGCTAGAAGATTACTATCAAGAACAAGGTCGCGATTGGGAACGCTACGCTATGGTCAAAGCGCGTGTGATGGGCAGTGAGATGTACCCTGAGTATCAAGAGCTTCGCCAAATGCTACGCCCGTTTGTGTTCCGCCGTTATATTGATTTTAGTGCGATTCAATCTCTGCGCCGAATGAAGTCTATGATCAGCAGCGAAGTGCGTCGTCGTGGTCTCTCGAACAACATCAAGCTTGGCTCTGGTGGTATTCGTGAAGTTGAGTTTATCGCACAAGTCTTCCAATTGATTCGTGGTGGACGCGAGCCTAGCTTACGCGGTCGAGGGTTACTCGAAACCTTAAGTGCGATTGAATCCCTTCATCTGCTAGAGTCTGAAGAGGTGGGGCACCTACGTGAAGCTTATCTGTTTTTGCGTCGCCTTGAGAACCTGTTACAAGCCATGGCTGATAAGCAAACTCAAACCTTACCTGACGGTGAATTCGAACAACTGCAGCTTGCGGTTGCCATGCAATTTTCCGATTGGGATAGCTTGATTGTGGCAACTCGCGCCCATATGGCGAATGTACATACCGTGTTCGAAGACCTAATTGGCGTTGATGAAGATGACGCTAATCCGATCGCGAGCCACTTTAGCGAGTTGTGGGATATGGCCCATAAACCCGATGTAATTGAGCACGTGTTGGAACACGACATTGCGGTCGCGAGCCCGCCTGATGCGGCGAAAACGATCATTCAGTTTAAAGCCGATTTGGCTAAAAAGACTCTTGGCCCTCGTGGGCGGGAAGTCCTCAATCGACTGATGCCGAAAGTGTTTCAAGCGCTGTACACCGCTAAGGATGCCGAGTTTGGTTTGTCGCGAGTACTGCATCTGCTGCATAAAATCGTTACGCGTACCACTTACCTTGAACTACTAGATGAACACCCTGCCGCGTTGACTCAGCTAGTTCGCCTGTGTACGGCAAGCCCGATGATTTCGGAGCAGTTGGGTCGTTATCCAATTCTGTTAGATGAACTTATCGACCCTCAGCAACTCTACAATCCCGTGCCTTTAGAGTCTTACAAGACCGAGTTGCGTGATTATCTAGCCCGTATCCCTGAAGATGATATGGAGCAACAGATGGAAGGTCTGCGTCAGTTTAAGCAGACCTGTATATTGAGAATTGCAGCCGCGGATATTGCGGGTGCTCTACCTGTCATGAAGGTCAGTGATCACCTGACCTACTTAGCAGAAGCCATTGTGGAGGCGGGGGTCAATCAAGCTTGGTTACAAGTATCCGCCAAGTTTGGTGAACCGACCCATGTTAAAGATCGCGAAGGTCGCGGTTTTGCTGTCGTTGGTTATGGCAAAGTCGGTGGTTGGGAGCTTGGTTATAACTCCGATCTCGATATCGTGTTCATGCACGACTGCCCGGTACACATCTATACTGATGGAAAGAAAGAGATCGATGGACGCCAATTCTACTTAAGATTAGCGCAGCGTATTATTCATATTTTCTCGACCAGAACTGCTTCTGGCATTTTGTACGAAGTCGATACTCGCCTACGCCCTTCTGGTGCATCTGGTCTATTGGTGAGTCCAACCGATGCCTTTGACGAGTATCAGCACAATGACGCGTGGACATGGGAGCACCAGGCCCTCACTCGTGCTCGTATGATTTACGGTGATGACTTATTGGTATCTGCGTTTAACAAAACTAGGCATGAGGTTTTGTGCTTGCCACGAGATGAGGCAACACTCAAAAAGTCAGTTGTGGATATGCGTGAAAAAATGCGTGGCCATTTAGGCGGTAAAAAAGCCGATCGATTCATGCTTAAACAAGATGCGGGCGGTATTACTGATATTGAGTTCTTGGCGCAATACTTAGTGCTTAGATACAGCAATGAGAAGCCAAAGCTTACTCGTTGGTGTGACAATGTACGAATCTTCGAAAGCTTGTTGTCACAAGGGATTATGGACGAGCAGCAAGGTATGGCATTAACCCATGCTTATACAACATTAAGAGATGAAATCCACCACCGTAATCTACTTAATCTTGATGCGGATGTGGCGATTGAAAAGTTTGAAATGGAAAGAGAACATGTTGTTCAAGCATGGAAGCAGTGGATGGAAGCATAACCCAGTCATACAGTAATGACGGATGTACCTATCTTGATAGGCTTTTACTCATTTATCTATAGTTTAGCCTCTGTAATCAGTGTGCTAGACTCTAGCCAGATTCGATTTTTGGAGATCCATAATGAAACCAATTCTACCTGACTACAGCCAATCAGGCGTTCTTGTTGTCGGTGACGTAATGCTTGACCGTTACTGGTATGGCCCAACTGGCCGTATTTCACCAGAAGCGCCTGTACCCGTTGTAAAAGTAGAAAATAACGAAGAGCGTCCTGGTGGTGCAGCCAACGTAGCAATGAATATTGCTTCTCTTGGTGGCCATGCTCATATCGTTGGTTTGACCGGTAAAGATGAGCCTGCTGAGGTGTTAAAAAATACCTTAGGCGCACTAAAGGTTAAATGTGATTTCGTTGAGTTAGAAGATTACCCAACCATTACTAAACTGCGAGTGATGAGCCGTGGTCAGCAGCTAATTCGCCTTGATTTTGAAGATAAATTTGAGAATACAGATCCTGAGCTGGTTTTATCTCGTATGGAGCAAGCGCTTCCAAATGTGCGCTCGGTAATTCTATCTGATTACGCAAAAGGTGCGTTGGAGCACGTGCAGAGCTTTATCCAAAAAGCGCGCGCAGCAAAAGTTCCTGTGTTTATCGACCCGAAAGGCGCAGACTTTGAACGCTACCGTGGAGCAACGTTGCTTACACCAAACATGGCTGAGTTCGAGTTGGTGGCTGGCAAAGTAAAATCTGAAGAAGAAATGATCGAAAAAGGACTCGCGTTAATCGAAGAGTTTGATTTCGAGGCTTTGTTGGTAACGCGCAGCGAACATGGTATGACTTTGCTTCGCAAAGGTTTGGAACCATTCCACTTGCCGACTCAAGCTAAAGAAGTGTATGACGTGACAGGTGCGGGTGATACGGTTATCTCGGTACTGGCAGCTTCCGTTGCTGCTGGTAAGCCACTGGATGAGGCGTGTGCACTGGCGAACGCTGCTGCGGGTGTGGTAGTAGGTAAGCTTGGTACATCTACACTGTCTACGATTGAGTTAGCGGAAGCGATTCACGGTAGTCAAGACACAGACTACGGTCTTATCTCTGAAGCGGCACTGGTTGAAGCGGTGAAGCGTGCTCGTGCGAAAGGCGAGAAGGTGGTGATGACCAATGGCTGCTTTGATATTTTGCATGCTGGTCATGTTTCTTACATGAATCACGCGGCTGAGCTGGGTGATCGTTTGATCGTTGCGGTGAATACTGACGAATCAGTGAAACGCTTGAAAGGTCCAGGTCGCCCTGTGAACCCAACTGATCGTCGTATGGCGGTATTGGCTGGCTTAGGTGCAGTTGATTGGGTTGTCCCATTCTCTGAAGATACACCTCAACGTTTAATCTCTGAGGTATTGCCAAGTATTCTTGTGAAAGGTGGTGATTACAAACCTGAAGATATCGCTGGTGGTGCGGAAGTGATTGCTGCTGGTGGTGAAGTTAAAGTACTTAACTTTGAAGATGGTTGCTCTACGACTGAAATCATTAAAGCGATTAAAGGTGGTCGAGGCTAACTCTTAGCCTTCCCGTTTTCTAGTCTCAAGGCTTAACTTTGAGCTAGGTTGAGAATTAGCTTTCAATAGATAATAAAAATGCCGCTCAATGAGCGGCATTTTTGTAGGGGTAACTTAAGTAATTAATAATTACTTACTTGCTACTTTTAGACCTGCGTTTACATCAACAATGTCTTGTTCGCTTAGCGTACCAACTGCTTGACGAAGCTGAAGTACACTTAGGATGTAGTTGTAACGAGCATCTGAAAGATTTTTGTTCGCATCGTATAGACGACGAGTCGAGTCTAGTACGTCAACGATAGTACGAGTACCTACATCAAAACCAGCTTCTGTTGCTTCTAAAGCAGACTGAGCAGAAACTACAGACTGTTCGTAAGCGCGTAGAGCACCGATCGAAGCACTGATGTTGTTGTTGAATGCACGTACGTCTTTTACAACGCTACGGTAAGTCGCTTCTAGATCTTCACTTGCTGCAACGTAGTTGTATTCAGCCTGTTTAGTCAATGAAGTTGTGTTACCACCTGTGTATAGAGGTACAACTAAGTTCAAACCGATGTTTAGGTTGTCAGAGTCGTAATCATTTGTGCTGTTAGAACTGTCGGTCTGTTCTGCAAGACCGTAGCTACCATCTAACGTTAAGCTTGGTAGGTGGCCAGAGCTTGCTAGAGAGATGTTATCTTTTGCTACGTCTTGAGAGATACGTGCAGCCAATAAGCTAAGGTTCTTTTGTTCTGCTTGTTCAACAAGTGCAACAGCAGACTCAGAAGATTTGCTTGCTGAGAAACGATCAGTATCTAGGATGCTTAGGTTAGAGTGTTCCTGACCTGTAATCTCACGTAGACCTTCGTAGCTATTCGTTAGGTCGTTCTCTGCAAGAACTTCATCAGCCAAAACGCCATCGTACTGAGCTTGTGCATCGTGTACATCGGTGATTGCTGAAAGACCAACTTCAAAACGTTGCTTAGTTTGTTCTAGTTGACGAGCAACCGCTGCTTTTTCTGCACGAACAAACTCTAGGTTATCTTGAGCTCTAAGTACTTCGAAGTATGCTGTTGCAACACGAAGGATCAAAGCTTGTTGTTCTGCCGCGTAAGCTGAATCAGATTGACGAGCAGTTTTCTCTGCCGTATCTAGAGTGATCCAAGAAGAACGCTGGTAAAGCTCTTGACTGAAACCAATTCCAACACCCCATTGGTTGTTGTCATTACTTGCGTCTTTATAGTCACCACGATTAATGTCGTAGTTCGCAGTCAAATTGATTTGCGGTAACAAAGAGCTACGACTTGACGTTACTGCTTCAAAAGCGGCATCGCGCTGCGCTGCTGAACGAAGAAGTTGTGGATCGTTCTGTTTTGCTTGGTCGTAAACTTCAGCTAGCGTATCAGCAAAAGCTGACGAACTCAGGCTGCCAATTGCTGCACTGATAAATAGTGGAAGCAGTTTTTTCATTTTCCTATTCCTGCCTTTTATGGAATTTTCTTTAGAAGAGTTTAACCCAGTTTGGTGGTAATTTACTCGAAACTTTGCACTTTTTTACAGTTAACTGTCCACTTGTGCAATATTTATTTTTTAAAACTTAACTTTAATTATAAATTTTATATAAAAAGTTGAACCTTATCCTTGGTAGTTAACTCGGACAATGAGTAAACTATAAAGATCACTTAGTGAGGTACCAAATGCAACAGTATGACAATCAACGACATGAGTTTACTCCGCAAGATGTGGAAATAGTCTCAAAAGAGACGCTGTTTCGTGGTTTTTTCAAAATGGTTAAGTACACATTTAAACATAGACTGTTTGAGGGCGGCTGGAGCCAACCAATAGAGCGAGAGATGTTTGAGCGTGGACATGCTGCCGCTTTGCTACCTTATGATCCTGTGCGTGACGAAGTTGTGATCGTCGAACAGATCCGTGTTGGTGCCCTAGAGCATGAGAACCCATGGCAATACGAAATTGTTGCTGGGATCATTGATACCGATGAATCACCACAAGATGTCGCTCGTCGTGAGGCGATGGAAGAAGCCGGAGTCGAAGTCGGATCTGTATTGCCTATTACTTCGTATTATCCTTCATCTGGTGGTTGCTCTGAAAAGCTCGACGTCTTTGTTGGCTGTGTTGATGCAACGACAGCCAAAGGGGTACACGGATTGGACTACGAAGGTGAAGACATTCGTGTACAAGTGATGAGTCGCGAAGCTGCTTATCAGTTGGTAAAAGATGGTGTATTTGAAAATGGAGCCACGATCATTGCGCTACAGTGGCTACAATTGAACTACCAAGAATTACAGTCAGAGTGGATAGATTAACGTCATGCCAAATATCGCGGTCAAAAAACCGTATCATGTTGATCTTGCTGAATTGATGCGAGTTTACGAGACTAACTATGCCAAACTGAACGCTTTGTTACCGGTTGGGCATGAGGTTGGTGACGTTCGCTGTTACCAAGCCGTTAATATGGTGTATCAATTGACAGTGAATGAGGTCACAAAATACACCACATTAATAGATATATGTCAGAGTGATGCGATGCCAGTGTTTCCTTTGCCAAAAATGTCTGTCAGGCTATATCACGACGCTCGAGTTGCAGAAGTGTGCGCTAGCGGGGATTTTTCGCGAGTCAAAGCGAAATATGACTACCCCAACACTAAGCTTCTGCAAAAGGACGAGAAATTTCAATTGAATAAATTTCTTGGGGAATGGTTAACGTTTTGTTTAAAAACGGGTATCAGCCGAACCCCAATTGCCTTTTAATTGAGCCTATTTATCAACACTTTTAAAGTCTAAACAGTAACGTATCTGGATTTGTTATTTTGGAATTATCACACACTTCAAAATTTGATGAGAGCACTATTAAGCTTGTGCAGCTAACGGACACGCATTTATTTGCGCCGAGCAATGGCAGCTTATTAAGCATCAACACTCAAGATAGCTTTCGTGCTGTAGTCGATGGCATTGTTAGTCAGGGCTTTGACTATCAAGCGATTTTAGCAACCGGTGATATATCTCAAGATCACAGTGCTGAGTCGTACCAGAAATTTGAGTCAGGGATTCAGCCTTTGGAAAAGCCATGCTATTGGCTGCCAGGGAACCATGACTTTAAGCCTAATATGGGCAGTGTTTTACCATCACCACAAATACAGTGTGTTGAGCATGTCTTGCTAGGCGATAACTGGCAGATGGTGATGCTAGACTCGCAGGTGGTTGGTGTGCCTCATGGTCGCCTCAGCGATCAACAGCTTGACCTATTAGAACAGAAGCTGACGGAGTTCCCTGAACGTAATACCTTGGTTCTATTGCACCACCATCCATTGTTGGTTGGCAGCGCATGGTTAGATCAACATAACCTAAAAGACGCCGATCAATTTTGGGATGTGGTTCAACAGCACACCAATGTTAAAGCCGTACTGTGTGGTCACGTTCATCAAGACATGAACCGAGATCATCATGGTGTACAAGTCATGGCAACACCGTCGACTTGTGTGCAATTCAAACCTAACTCAGATGACTTCGCGGTTGATACTTTGTCTCCGGGCTGGAGAGAGATTGAATTACATCAAGACGGTACCGTTAGCACGCAAGTTCGTCGTCTGCCTCATGGGCAGTTCTTGCCTGATTTTAAGGCTGCTGGTTACTAATGAAGGCGGTTATTGATGCCAGGCTCTAATCAACAAGCTAATAAGCCATCGCTGCTTCTCTATATTCACGGATTTAACAGCTCATCACGTTCTCATAAAGCGAATGTGATGGCAGATTACTGTGCGGAGCATCGCGCTGATATTAAAGTCGTAACCCCTCAACTGCCGAGTTTCCCTCAACAAGCGGCACTTCATTTACAGCAGCTGGTGGAGCAATACAAAGAGCAATATCAAATAGCGTTGGTCGGTAGCTCGCTGGGTGGCTATCTTTCAACATGGCTGAATAGCCACTATGGTTTTAAAGCGGTGGTTGTAAACCCAGCAGTGAAGCCGTATGAGCTTCTTGCTGACTATTTAGGTGAACAAGTAAACCCATACACAGATGAACGATATGTACTGGAAACAAAACATATTGATGAACTGAAGGCGTTAGAGGTTTCGGCTATCGCTAAGCCGAGCGACTTCTGGTTACTTCAGCAAACGGAAGACGAAGTTCTGGATTACCGACAAGCGGTAGAGAAGTACCAAGGTGCAACACAGACAGTAGAAGAGGGCGGGGATCATAGCTTTGTTGATTTTGAACGCTACCCACAACAAATCATCACCTTTCTAAATCTTTAATCTGTTCCACCAACCAAGTGATTTTCTCTTGTTTGCCTGTTATTTCATCTATCAATGGTGAAATATCATAGTTTGATGTCTTAGTTTTTGAACTAGCTTGACATCATTACTCAGCTTCCAGACTATATTCCCCAATACTTCGCTCGTTCGCTCTACTATGACGGTTCATAGTAATGATTCTGCTTTAGTGAAACTGGAGCCAGCGAACTGACGCAAACTTTTTGAGTAAACTCCGTATTATGACTGAACAATATAATGCAAAAGACCTCGAGGTACTTGAAGGTCTCGACCCTGTGCGACACCGCCCGGGAATGTATACCGAGACAGAAAGACCTAACCACCTTGCCCAAGAAGTCATTGATAACTCGGTCGATGAAGCACTAGCGGGACACGCTAAGAAGATCAAAGTGGTACTTCATGCAGACCAATCGTTAGAAGTTACCGATGACGGCCGTGGTATGCCTGTCGATATCCACCCTGAAAAAGGGATCTCAGGTGTTGAGCTGATTTTAACTAAGCTCCACTCTGGCGGTAAATTCTCGAATAACAACTATAAGTTCTCTGGTGGTCTGCACGGTGTAGGTATCTCGGTTGTAAACGCGCTGTCAAAACGTGTTGAAGTGACCGTACGCCGAGAAGGTCAGGTTCACGAGATCGCACTTGAAGGCGGTCATGCAGTAACAGAGCTTACTGTAACGGGCACTTGTGGTCATCGTAACAGTGGTACATCAGTACATTTCTGGCCTGATCCTAAGTACTTTGATAGCCCTAAATTCTCGACACTTCGTCTGATTAACAACCTACGTGCAAAAGCAGTGCTTTGCCCAGGTTTAGAAATTACCTTTATCGACAAAGTCGGTGGCGAAGAGCATAAATGGTTCTATGAAGATGGCCTAAAAGACTACCTTGCCGAAGGCGTGAAAGGTTACACCTTACTGCCTGAAGAACCGTATGTTGGCGAATTCGTTGCTGAAACAGAAATGGCAAACTGGGCGATCATCTGGCAGCCAGAAGGCGGCGACATGATCACCGAAAGTTACGTGAACTTAGTACCGACTAAACAAGGTGGTACACACGTAAACGGTCTTCGCCAAGGTCTTCTTGATGCAATGCGTGAGTTCTGTGAATTCCGTAATTTGCTGCCGCGTGGCGTTAAGCTAACGGGCGACGATATCTTCGATCGCTGTTCGTACGTACTGTCGGTGAAGATGCAAGATCCGCAGTTTGCTGGTCAAACAAAAGAGCGCTTGTCTTCACGTCAAACTGCTGCGTTTGTGTCTGGTGTGGTAAAAGATGCGTTTAGCCTGTGGTTGAACGAAAAGCCACAACTGGCAGAACAGCTAGCAGAAGCTTGTATTGCGAATGCCCACCGCCGTATGCGCGCAAGCAAAAAGGTTGTGCGTAAGAAAATCGCTTCAGGCCCAGCACTGCCGGGTAAGCTAACTGACTGTTCAGTTCAAGACTTAAGCCGTACCGAAATCTTCTTCGTGGAAGGGGACTCGGCGGGTGGTTCTGCTAAACAAGCACGTGATCGTGAGTTCCAAGCAGTTATGCCACTTCGCGGTAAGATCCTAAATACATGGGAAGTGTCAGCAGACCAAGTATTGGCTTCGCAAGAAGTGCACGACATCTCGGTGGCTCTAGGCATCGACCCGGACAACGATGATTTATCCGGCCTGCGTTACGGTAAGATCTGTATCCTTGCCGATGCGGACTCGGATGGTCTTCATATCGCGACACTGCTGTGTGCTTTGTTTACTCGCCATTTCCATGCATTAGTTGAAGCGGGTCATATCTATGTGGCAATGCCTCCTCTGTATCGTATCGATTGCGGTAAAGAAGTGTTCTACGCACTCGATGACGCAGAGAAAGACGGTGTGCTTGAGCGACTATCGCAGAAGAAAGCCAAGATCAACGTGCAACGATTCAAAGGTCTGGGTGAAATGAACCCACTTCAGTTGCGTGAAACCACCATGGATCCAAACACTCGTCGCCTTGTGCAGTTAACGATTGATGACAGCGAAGCAACCAACGAGATGATGGACATGCTGCTTGGTAAGAAACGTGCAGATGATCGCCGTACATGGCTACAGACTAACGGTGATATGGCCGAGGTATAATGGATGTCTAACGAAATTACATATGATGGCGTTGAACAGCTGCCAATGCGCAAGTTCACCGAAGATGCCTACTTAAATTACTCAATGTACGTGATCATGGATCGTGCATTGCCGTATATCGGTGATGGCTTGAAGCCAGTACAGCGTCGTATTATCTACGCGATGTCTGAGCTAGGCTTATCGGCTGCATCGAAATACAAAAAATCAGCACGTACCGTTGGTGACGTATTAGGTAAGTATCACCCACATGGTGACTCTGCTTGTTACGAAGCGATGGTATTGATGGCGCAGCCTTTCTCTTACCGCTACCCATTGGTAGATGGTCAAGGTAACTGGGGTGCTCCTGATGATCCGAAATCGTTCGCTGCGATGCGTTATACCGAAGCCAAATTATCTAAGTTTGCTGAGGTTCTTCTAGGTGAACTAGGTCAAGGCACTGTTGACTGGCAACCAAACTTTGATGGCACGATGAAAGAGCCTCAAATGTTGCCTGCTCGCCTACCTCACATCCTACTTAACGGTATTACAGGTATCGCGGTAGGTATGGCGACCGATATTCCACCACACAACGTGCGTGAAGTCGCTAATGCAGCCATTCACCTAATTGATACGCCTAAGTCTGAGCTTTCAGACGTGATGGGTTTCATTCAAGGTCCAGATTACCCGACTGAAGCTGAGATTATCTCCCCGAAATCGGACATCGAAAAGATCTACCGTACTGGACGTGGCAGCATCAAGATGCGCGCGGTTTGGCACAAGGAAGGCTCTGATATTGTTATCACGGCTTTACCTCATCAAGTGTCAGGTGCGAAGTTACTTGAGCAAATCGCTAACCAGATGCGCGCTAAGAAGCTGCCAATGGTTGACGACTTGCGAGATGAATCGGATCACGAGAACCCAACGCGTATCGTTGTCGTTCCTCGTTCGAATCGTATCGACTGTGACCAATTGATGAGTCACCTGTTCGCGTCGACGGATCTAGAGAAAAACTTCCGCGTTAACTTGAACATGATTGGTTTAGATAATCGTCCTCAAGTTAAAGGCTTAGTTCAAATCCTGAAAGAGTGGATCGAGTTCCGTCGCACAACGGTTCGCCGTCGTTTGCAGTACCGTTTAGATAAAGTACTGGCACGCTTGCACATCTTAGAAGGTTTGCTTGCTGCTTATCTTAATATCGATGAAGTGATTGAGATCATTCGTACAGAAGACGAACCATGTCCTGTCCTAATGAGCCGTTTCAACATTTCTGAAATTCAAGCCAATGCGATTCTTGATATTAAACTTCGTAACTTAGCTAAGTTAGAAGAGTTTAAAATCCGAGCGGAACAAGAAGAGCTTGAAGCTGAACGTGAGAAGCTTGAAAAGCTACTCGGTTCAGAGCGTCGCTTGAATACGCTGATCAAGAAAGAAATCCAAGCAGATGCGGATAAATACGGCGATGATCGTCGTTCACCTCTGATTGAGCGCGCTGAAGCGAAAGCGCTAACAGAGCGCGACTTAGTACCAAGCGAACCAATCACGGTTGTGTTGTCTGAGAAAGGTTGGATTCGTCATGCCAAGGGGCATGAAGTTGACGCTGAAGGTTTGAACTACAAATCGGGTGATAAATTCTTAGCGAGTGCTAAGGGTAAGAGTAACCAACAAGCGGTGTTCCTCGGCAGTGATGGTCGAAGCTACTCCCTTGAGTCACATTCATTACCGTCGGCGCGAAGCCAAGGTGAGCCAATTACAGGCCGCTTGAACGTCAGCCCAGGTACTTCTATTCGCCAAGTGGTGATGGGAGAGAATGAACAATTATGGTTAGTCGGTTCTGATGCAGGTTATGGTTTTGTTTGTAAGGGTAGCGATCTGCTGTCCAAGAACAAGAGCGGTAAAGCCTTGGTTAACTTGCCACAAGCTTCTGAAGTGATGATGCCAAGCCCTATTGCTGACTTGGACAGTAATCAGATTCTGGCGATTACTAACCAAGGTCGTATGTTGTTGTTCCCGATTAAAGATCTCCCTCAGCTGAGCAAAGGTAAAGGCAACAAGATCATCAACATCCCTTCTGCGAAAGCAAAAGAGCGTGAAGAGTTTGTCTCACATCTTATGGCTATCCCAGAGAATGCGACGCTGACTATCTACGCCGGTAAACGTAAGCTTGGTTTGAAACCTGCGGATCTTGAAAACTTCCGTGGTGAACGTGGTCGTCGTGGTGGTCTACTGCCTAGAGGACTACAGCGAGTGACTCGCATCGATATCGAAGAGCAAAGTGAATCGTAGAGATACTTGAAACAATCTTTAGATAAAAGAAAACCCAGCCTATGAGCTGGGTTTTTTGTACTTGTGTATTAGCAGCTTGAATCATTGCTTACAGAGTTTGCTCTACAGGCGAGCATCTTCGGCGATGGTCACCTTTAAGGTTTTGCTTTCACCTTGGCGCAATATACCCACATCGATAACTGTACCAGGTCGCAGGTCGGTAACGATGTCCATTACACTCTGGCGACCATTTACTTGGTTATCGTTGATACTGACAATAATGTCTTGAGCTTCAAAACCCGCATCGGCAGCCGGACCATTAGGGTCTATCCCCAACACAACGATCCCGCCGATATTCTTAGTACCCAACATGCGTGAGGTGACAGAGTTGATGTCTTGTCCATCGATACCGATATAACCACGAATTACACGGCCATCGGCGATGATCTTCTCCATGATTTTATTCGCAAGTGGATAGGGGATCGCAAATGAGATCCCATAGGTTTCCATGTCGGTAGCTTGTTGGAAAGAAGCGGTATTGATACCGACTAGCTCACCTTGTGAGTTAACCAACGCGCCACCTGAATTACCTTCATTGATTGCCGCGTCGGTCTGAATAAAGGCTTGATGACCATCGGCACTGATCGAAGAGCGGCCGGTTGCAGAGATGATACCAAAGGTTGTTGTTTGACCTAGGTTGTATGGGTTACCGATAGCCAGTACAACATCACCGACATTGGCTTTGTAATTAGGATTGAGTGGGATCACCGGTAGATTATCACCGCTGACTCTAAGTATCGCGATATCGGTGCGTTTGTCTGAACCGACAAGTTGCGCAGCTGCTACTCGGCCATCTTGAAGTGCCACAACTATTTGGTCTGCTTGAGCCACCACATGGAAGTTGGTAATGATGTAGCCTTTCTCGCTAACAATCACCCCAGAGCCCAAACCTTGTGTGAGCAGTTTGTTTCGATCGCTTTCAGCGTATTTACGGCTATAAATGTTAACCACTGCAGGCGCCGCGCGGCGAACTGCTTGGTTAAATGAAATCTGAAGAGAGCCAATATTATCGACTTTAGGGCTAGTGACGTCAGCGACAATCGCTGGTCTTAAGCTCGGGAAGGCGAGAAGAATAAGCGCCGCTGAAACGAGTCCAAGGGAAATAGAACGAAATAGAAAGGACAGCATGTTTCCCTCTTCAACAAGTAAGGTGTGAAGCCTCCATCAATGGATGACTGATTTGATTACAAGTGAAGCATAGCATTTTGATTGATCTAAAGAAAAGGGAGACTGAGTAAGTTTAAAGCAAACTTACTGAGCCTCCCTGTAATTGCGCTGACGTAAGACTATCGAATCACAAGATAGATAGTTCGGTCGCCTCGCTGGATATTAAGCGCTAGTACACCAGGTTGTTTTTCAAGAATCTCTCTAAACTCAGCAAGGTTCTTAACGGGCTGGCGGTTTACTCCGATGATGATGTCATCTTTCAGGAGTTGATAGGCTTCGGCTGGTGAACCTTGAGCAACATTCGATACCTTGACGCCCGTTGCAGAGTCACTCTCTGTTGTGTTGGTTAACTCAGCACCAGCTAGTCCTTCATGGAGCTTCTCAGCTTGTGTTTTATTATTGGTGGATTCACCAAGCGTCACATCAAAGGTTTTGCTCTTACCGTCACGAACCACACCCAGTTCAATCTGCTTACCAGCGCCGAGTGTTGCGACCTTAGCTCTTAACTCGCTGAAGGTATCAATGCGTTTGCCATTAATAGAGACAATAATATCGCCCGCTTTCAGTCCTGCTTTATCGGCTGCGCTGTCAGGGACGATTTGGCTAACAAAGGCGCCCTTGCTTGATTCATAACCGAGTGCTTCTGCCAATTCAGAGGTCACTTCTCCGCCTTGAACGCCAAGCATGCCGCGTTTTACTTCACCGAAGTCGAGAATTTGTTCTGTCAGGTTTGTCATCATATTAGAAGGGATTGCAAAGCCGATACCGACATTACCTCCGTTAGGGCCAAGAATGGCGGTGTTGATACCAATTAGCTCACCGTTAAGGTTCACTAGCGCACCACCAGAGTTGCCGCTGTTGATTGCTGCATCGGTTTGAATGAAGTTTTCAAAGTTTTCTAGATTCAGGCCGCTACGGCCGAGTGCAGAAACAATACCGGATGTCACGGTTTGCCCAAGTCCGAATGGGTTACCGATCGCGACACTAAAATCACCAACTCTTAGTTTGTCTGAGTCTGCGACTTTTATCTGGGTCAGGTTTTTGGCTTCTTCTAATTTTAGCAGTGCGATATCAGACATCTGGTCGCCGCCGATTAGCTCAGCATCGTACTCTCGACCATCATGCAGTTTTACTTTGATATCGTCCGCACCATTAATGACATGGTAATTGGTCACGATATGACCTTTCTCGGCGTCAATGATGACACCAGAGCCTAATCCGCGGAAGGGACGCTCTCGTGTTTGTTCTGGACCAAAAAAGAATTGAAATTGTTCAGGGATTTGCTGACGTTGTACCTGTTTGCCTTCTACGGCAATACTAACCACAGCGGGGGTCACTTGTTCAAGCATAGGAGCAAGGCTCGGTAATTGTTCATTACCCACACTTAATGGCAGTGCGGCTGTTGCTTTAATGGGGGTGATGATTGAACTTAAGCTTAAAGTTAGCACTGATAAAGCAAGCAAAGGTTTTTTCATCATAAACTCCTCTCTAGTTAAGGTCTTAACCCTCTTATACGTTTAATAAGTATGATAAGTTTCAAATGACCTGAGTGAAAGTTATGACTCAAAAACCTTTGTAAAGTTCACAGAAGTGTTAAATGTTTACGATGCTTTTGCTGTAACAACATCGGGAGCATTCATGATTTCTTTCTTCTGCTCTGTAAATAAACCGGTTGCGCCATTAGCGTAATCTTTCGGTTGTTCCTCAAGTGTCGCCTCTTTTACTGAAGGCTTCTCTTGTGGCTTGTCCGAATGGGCAGCGGCTGTTTTCACAAACGGGTTATCTTGCTCTGGCAGGTTAGGAATCAGCTCTGAGCTTGTTTTTTCCATGTGTTGGTACAGTTTTGTGTAGTCTTTACCTAATGTGTCCAACATTTCTGCTGATTTCGCAAAGTGATCAGCCAGCTCTTGTCGCTGCTGCTCAAGGGCAAACTTTGCGCTATCCAATTCTTTCTGTACGTTCTTTTGTTTTTTGTATTCAGGTGTCATGAGACGAGAAATAGCGACCCCTAAAATAACTCCGACTAGTAAACCGGCAACGGCATACATCCAAGGCATAACAGCTCCTTATTATTGTTTTTTAACATGTTTGTTACTACTTAGTTACACGTGATACGGCTCCATGGTACTATGAGAAAGCCGCAGTATAAAGAGAAATGCGTGTGCGCTAGTTAGCAGTTTGATGCTGCATTATTCACCACATCACGTTATTCCTCGTACTGTTTGGGCCCATTTTTAGTTGTTGTCTGATATTGCTTTCATTGTGGAAATGTCGTCATGAATCCCATTAAAAAATACGAACAAGATATAAAAGAACATGGATTTCAAAGAGATCCAGCACAAGAGCAAGCCGTAAAATCTTTAGATGAACTCTTTCATCAATTTCAAGATTACATGAATACGCCCATTCCTCAACTGACTCGCTTCCAGAAATTACTAGGCAAAAAGCCAGAACTGCCACAACCACCGAAAGGTCTCTATTTTTGGGGTGGCGTAGGGCGAGGAAAAACGTACCTAATGGATACGTTCTATGATGCCTTACCGACCACTAAAAAAATGCGTGTTCACTTTCACCGCTTTATGTATCGAGTTCATGATGAGCTAAAGGCGCTAGGTAATGTGAGTGATCCATTGCCTTTAGTCGCAGACAAGTTGAAGGAAGAAGCGGACATTATCTGTTTCGACGAATTCTTTGTTTCAGACATCACCGATGCGATGATCCTAGGAACCTTGTTCCAAGAGTTATTCGCTCGAAACGCTATCTTGGTTGCGACCTCTAATATTCCACCTGCGGATCTGTATCGCAACGGGTTACAGCGAGCGCGTTTCTTACCTGCCATCAAGGTCATTCAAGACAACTGTCATATCCTTAATGTCGATAGTGGTATTGACTATCGTCTACGTACCTTAGAACAGGCTGAGATTTACCATTACCCGCTAGATAGCCAAGCGAATATTAATCTCGAAAAGTATTACGCTCAGCTCGTTGGTGAAGATAAAGAGAAGCTTAAGCAGATAGAGGTTAACCACCGTAAATTAGATGTAGTCGAAGCGAGTGATGGCGTACTGCATGGCACCTTTGCTCAGCTTTGTCAGTCGGCTCGTAGCCAGAACGACTATATTGAGTTGTCTCGGGTTTATCACACAGTTCTATTGGCGGATGTATTGCAAATGGGCGCGACTTCAGATGACGCTGCGAGGCGCTTCATTGCATTAGTTGATGAGTTCTACGAGCGCAATGTGAAGCTGATTATTTCAGCGGAAGTGGAGCTAGAAAAGCTATACACCCATGGTCAGCTAGAGTTTGAATTTAAACGTTGTCAGTCGCGTTTAATTGAAATGCAGAGCCATGAATATTTGGCAAAAGAACACTTAAGTTAGCTTTGATTATCTCGAATAAGAAATAGAATTAAAAAAATCGTGATTTTGTTCAAAAAGAGGTGATTTTTTCTTCGCTCTTCTCTATAATCCTGCGACCTACCGTTACTGCGGGCCTCTAGCGATGAGTAGAATCACGTTATGCCAAGAGTTTTCCAACACTCGAAGGGGTGATGAATGGTAACTCTTAGACAGTGGGAATACGCGAGTATTCCTTAAGTGTAAATTTTTTAAATAGGTAATTATTAGCATGAAAACTTTCGTTGCTAAACCAGAAACTGTAAAACGCGACTGGTATGTTGTAGACGCTGAAGGCAAAACTCTTGGCCGTCTAGCAAGTGAAATCGCTTCTCGCCTACGCGGCAAGCACAAAGCAGAATACACTCCTCACGTAGACACTGGTGATTACATCATCGTTGTTAACGCTGAGAAAGTTGCTGTAACTGGTAACAAAGCTAAGGGTAAGGTTTACTACCGTCACTCAGAGTTCCCAGGTGGTCTTAAAACTATCACTTTTGAAAAGCTAATTGCTAAGAAACCAGAAATGGTTCTAGAACTAGCAGTTAAAGGTATGCTTCCACGTGGTCCTCTAGGCCGCGCGATGTACCGTAAGCTTAAAGTGTACGCTGGTACTGAGCACAACCATGTTGCTCAACAGCCACAAGTACTAGACATCTAAGGGGATTATGAAAATGGCAGAGAATCAATACTACGGCACTGGTCGTCGCAAAAGCTCAGCAGCTCGTGTTTTCATCAAACCAGGCTCTGGTGAGATCGTAATCAACAAGCGTAGCCTTGATGTTTACTTCGGTCGTCCAACTTCTCGTATGGTTGTTAAGCAACCTCTTGAGCTAGTTGAACTAACTGAGAAACTTGACCTTTACATCACTGTTTCTGGTGGTGGTATTTCTGGTCAAGCTGGCGCAATCCGCCACGGTATCACTCGCGCTCTTATGGAGTACGATGAAACTCTACGTCCTGCTCTACGTGCAGCTGGCTACGTTACTCGTGACGCTCGTTGCGTTGAACGTAAGAAAGTTGGTCTACGTAAAGCACGTCGTAAACCTCAATTCTCTAAGCGTTAATTTTTCTTTACGAAAAAGTACACGCCCCCAGTTTTACGACTGGAATTGTGGTTCAAAGCTCGGCTATATGCCGGGCTTTTTGTTTTTATACCCCCTCTAAACGCTTTCCCTTCCTCGTTTTATTTCCAAATTCTTATATTTTGAAAGCTTTTGTAACCCAATGTGCGCTTTGCCTCATGATTGTTACAAAAAGGTAGCTTTATCTTGTCAAAAAGTAGGGTTTTATTTATCATTTGCCGTCAATAAATAGAACTAAATACATATTTTGTTAGCCATGCTCTTTAATCGGAATTATTTCAATCCACAAGGAGCAAATGGGAGAATGTTTGGATGAGCAACGCGCCTTTAAATAACGGTCGCAGGCGTTTCTTAACCGCAACAACAGCCGTTGTTGGTGGTTTAGGAGCAGCTGCTGTAGCCGTGCCTTTTATTAAATCATGGAATCCGAGTGCCAAGGCGAAAGCTGCGGGCGCGCCGGTGGAAGTGGAAGTCAGTAAGTTAGAACCGGGACAAATGGTTCGTGTCGAGTGGCAAGGTAAACCTGTATGGGTTGTACGCCGTGCTGAGTCGGTACTAGAAAACCTAAAATCGATCGGTGGTCAACTTCGTGACCCTCAATCTGAAGCTGAACAACAACCAGAATACGCACAGAACGAGTTCCGTTCAATTAAGCCGGAATTCTTCGTTGCTGTTGGTTTCTGTACGCACTTAGGTTGTTCTCCAACTTACCTGCCGGATTCTTTTGCAGAACAAGTTCAGGGTGTTAAGTCTGGTTTCTTCTGTCCTTGTCATGGTTCAAAGTTTGATATGGCAGGTCGAGTATTCCAAGGCGTACCAGCTCCATTGAATCTTGTTGTACCAAAGCATATGTATTTGAGTGACACTAAGATCATGATCGGTGTGGACGAGGGAGACGCGTAATGCAAGGATTGCTTGATTGGGTAGAGAAACGTCTACCCGCGATGAATGCGTATAAAAAGCATTTATCTGAATACCCAATGCCTAAGAACTTTAACTTTTGGTACCTTTTCGGTTCTTTGGCAATGTTGGTATTGGTTAACCAAATCCTTACGGGTATTTGGCTAACAATGAACTACGTACCGTCAGGTGAGGGTGCATTTGCTTCTGTTGAATACATCATGCGTGATGTGGAATACGGTTGGCTACTACGTTACATGCACTCAACAGGTGCTTCGGCATTCTTCGTTGTTATCTACCTGCACATGTTCCGTGGCCTAATCTATGGTTCTTACCAAAAGCCTCGTGAGCTACTTTGGATCTTCGGTATGTTGATCTTCTTAGTGCTTATGGCTGAGGCTTTCATGGGTTACCTACTACCATGGGGTCAAATGTCTTACTGGGGTGCTCAGGTAATCATTTCTCTGTTTGGTGCGATCCCTGTTATCGGTGATGACCTAACGCTTTGGATCCGTGGTGACTACATCATCTCTGGTGCAACGCTGAACCGTTTCTTCGCACTGCACGTTATCGCTCTACCAATTGTACTTCTGCTGCTTATCGTACTTCACGTACTAGCACTGCACGAAGTGGGTTCGAACAACCCAGACGGTATTGAGACGAAACTTCCTAAAGGCACAATGGGCGACGACTACAAAACGCAGTTCCCATTCCACAAGGATTACACTAAGAAATACGACATCATTGACTCTATTCCTTTCCACCCATACGGGACCGTGAAAGATATGGTTGGTGTGGCCGGTTTCCTATTCTTCTTCTGTTATGTGCTGTTCTTTAACCCAGAGATGGGTGGATTCTTCCTTGAGCCGCCAAACTTTGAAGCTGCTAACCCACTGAAAACACCAGAGCACATCGCTCCGGTATGGTACTTCACGCCGTTTTACGCAATTCTGCGTGCTGTTCCTGATAAGTTGCTAGGTGTTGTAGCAATGGGCGCATCTATTGTTGTGCTATTCCTACTACCATGGTTCGACCGTTGTAAAGTGCGTTCTTACCGTTACCGTAGCAAACTGCATTTGATTAATATCATCCAATTCACAATAAGCTTTATTGCGCTTGGTGTACTTGGTGCGCTTCCAGCAACGCCAACATACACGCTACTGGCTCAAATCTTTAGCTTAGGTTACTTCATGTTCTTCGTTCTACTGTGGTTCTACAGTAAAAATGAAGCGACGAAACCATTACCAGAAAGGGTGACATTCAAATGAAAAAGTGGATTGTAATTTTATTTGCTATGTTGCCGTCACTGGCGATGGCAGCGGGTGCAAACGTACCATTAGATAAAGCGAACAATGATTTAACAGACAAAGCTTCATTGCAAAATGGCGCTAAGATGTTCATGAACTACTGTTTTGCTTGTCACTCAACGCAGTACCAGCGCTATGAACGTGTTGCGAATGATTTAGAGATCCCAGTTGATCTTATGAAGGAAAATCTGATTTTCGACCCTGAAGCGAAAATCGGTGACCTGATGGTTAATGCTATGCCTTCTGATCAAGCGGCAAGTTGGTTTGGTGCTCCGCCACCAGACCTAACATTGGTTGCTCGTGTTCGTGGCGCTGACTGGCTGTACACTTACCTTCGTACTTTCTATGAAGATCCGTCTCGCCCATTTGGCGTGAACAACATTGTTTTCCCAAGCGTTGGTATGCCGCACGTTCTTGAAGAACTGCAAGGTATCCCAACACCTATCTACGATACTCATATGGTAGATGGCGAGGAAGTGACGGTTGTTGTTGGCACTGAGACTGACGGCTCTGGCGAATTAAGTGCTGGTGAATACGACGAAGCAGTTCGTGACCTTGTTAACTTTTTGGTTTACTCGGGCGACCCAGTTCAACTTGAGCGTCACGCTATGGGTTGGTGGGTAATGGCCTTCTTAGTAATCTTCACTATCATCGTGATTTTGCTGAAGAAAGAGTATTGGCGTGATGTGCACTAATTGTGCTATAATACCGTGCTAATTCCCAAATTATGTTAATGTTCAATGGAGGCTTTAGGCCTCCATTGTTTTTATTTAAAGTGTACTGGAGGGCTCCATGGCTGTAGCTGCCAATAAACGTTCTGTAATGACTCTTTTCTCAAGTGCTTCTGATATGTATAGCCATCAGGTGCGCATCGTTCTTGCTGAAAAAGGCGTAAGTGTTGAAGTTGAGTTGGTTGATGAAAAAAATCTACCAGCAGAGCTTGTTGAACTGAACCCGTACAAATCAGTACCTACTCTTGTTGATCGTGAGCTTGCTCTATATGACTCAAAGATCATCATGGAATACCTAGATGAGCGTTTTCCTCATCCACCGTTGATGCCTGTATACCCGGTTGCTCGTGGTAACAGCCGTCTAATGATGTACCGCATTGAGCGTAACTGGTATTCAGTTGCAGAGAAGATCGTTAAAGGCAACGCTGAAGAATCTGAAGCAGCTCGCGTTAAACTGCGCAACGACCTACTGACTCTTGCTCCTATCTTCGCTGAGTATGAATACTTCATGAGCGAAGAGTTTAGCCTAATTGATTGTTACCTAGCTCCGCTACTATGGCGTTTACCTGAGCTTGGTATCGAACTGATTGGTCCTGGTTCTAAAGAGCTTAAGATTTACATGAACCGCGTATTCGAACGTGATTCATTCCTAGCTTCTCTAACTGAAGCTGAGCGTGAGATGCGACTCGTTCGCTAAGCGTTTATGGATATTTCTAATATGACTCCACGCCGACCATACATGCTTCGTGCATTTTATGAATGGCTGGTTGATAACGAACTAACTCCACACCTTGTTGTTGAAGCAACATTACCGGGTGTGCGAGTTCCAGAAGAGTTTGTTCAAGATGGTCAGATCATTCTGAACATCGCGCCTCGTGCGGTTGGACAACTTGAACTGGGTAACGAAGCTGTGACGTTTAGTGCTCGCTTTAGTGGTCGTCCACACTCTGTGATCGTTCCGCTTTACGCAGTACAAGCGATTTATGCTCGTGAAAATGGTGCTGGTACCATGTTTGAACCTGAAGAGGCTTACATGGAAGCGTTTGAAGAAGGGATTGAAGAAAGTCCTTTTGAAGAACCAGAAAAAGGCCCATCTTTGAGCGTTGCAACGGCAGACGTAGATGCTGAAGAGCCTGACTCAGATCCTGAGCCACCTCGTCCAGCGAAAGGTCGCCCAAGCCTTCGTGTTATCAAATAACGTTAGTTATACCAATCACAGTAAGTAAGTGATCAGAAATAGCGCAGGAAAAAAGCTTGAGAGCAAGGCGGAATTTTTTGATAAGTAGTTATTCTACAATCAAAAATTCTAACGCAGTTATCGAGATTTTTAACAAGCTAGAATGATAGATTATTTACTACGATTGGTATTAGATAACGAACCAAATAAAAAAGCAGCGACTCGTCGCTGCTTTTTCTTTTCTGCTATATAGCATTCAATTGACTGGCTTAAGGCTAGTTAACAGCCGTCTCTTCTTCACCATATTCAAACGCTCGAATGACCTGTTTTACGCCAGAGATGTTACGAGCAACTTCTGTTGCGATATCGGCATGCTCTCGAGTCACGAGTCCAAGCAGGAATACTTCTGAATCCTCAGTAATCACTTTTACTTTGATGCCGTTAAGCTCAGCATTCGCAAGCAGAGCTGATTTCACTTTAGTGG
The DNA here is from genome assembly GCF_041469125.1 of Vibrio sp. 10N.286.51.E5. Classification (NCBI taxonomy): domain Bacteria; kingdom Pseudomonadati; phylum Pseudomonadota; class Gammaproteobacteria; order Vibrionales; family Vibrionaceae; genus Vibrio; species Vibrio sp. 10N.286.51.E5. The sequence continues at coordinate 45,435 of NZ_JBFRJZ010000028.1, forward strand.
TAATCCAGCTGTCTTTACTAATAGCACTTACAGACAAAGGTTCTTTCACTCGAACCTGATTGTGGATGCTCTCAACGCCAGCCACTTCTTTGGCTTGGTTTTCAAAAGCGCGACGTTCTGAATCTGTGGTTGCTTGTCCCATCAATACCACCGAACCTCGGTACGAGCTTGCGGTGACACGTACGTTGCCACGGAATGGTTGTTTATTGGTAATCGCTGCGACTTCAAATTCGATGTTGTTGTCGTTCCAAATCTCTTTGGTTGTTCGCGTATCCGTGACTAGGTTTGCAGTGGTTGCAGCACCAGCAATGAAAATGCCAGCACAACCAGACAGAGACAGTGTAAGTAGCGAAACACTAATCAGCTTAAACAGCCTCATAGAGGTTAATGATTTCATTGTGATGCTCCGTATATCACTCTTCGTGAGCAGGGAAGAGTACTTGATCGATTAGGTCACATAGGCAGTGTAGTGTCACCATGTGTACTTCATGAATGCGCGCTGTACGGTGTGAAGGGATACGAATCTCTACATCGTGTTCACCAAGCAAACCTGCCATCTCACCACCATCTTTACCGGTAAAGGCGATAATTGTCATGTCGCGAGTTACCGCCGCTTCCATTGCCTTGATGATGTTCTTGCTGTTACCACTAGTCGAGATAGCCAACAGGATATCGCCAGTTTGACCAAACGCACGTACCTGCTTAGAGAAGATCTCTTCATAGTGGTAGTCGTTAGCCACAGCCGTTAGCGTGGTGTTATCTGCTGTGAGTGCCATCGCTGGAAGGCTAGGGCGCTCTGTTTCAAATCGGTTGAGTAGGCACGATACAAATTGCTGAGAATTCGACGCCGAACCACCATTACCACAACAAAGAATTTTGTTTCCGTTAAGCAAGGTCGCAACCATTGCTTGAGCGGCATGCGTGATTGCGTCAGGCAGAGCTTCTGCAGCCGCAATTTGGATTTGAATACTTTCTGTGAAACTTTCTTTAATGCTGTCTAGCATGTTTATCCTTGGGTAATCGCGTTTTGAATCCAGTCGATAGTGTCATTCGGCCCTTCAATGGCAACAATATCAAACCTGAAATCTGTAGAGTGCACCGACAAGCCTTGCTGCATAAGCCAAACATTGGCTGTTTTGAGCAGTTTCTGTGACTTCTTGGCAGTCACCATTTCAGCGGCATGTCCGTAGCGGGTTTGCTTGCGGTATTTTACCTCAGCAAACACAACCGTATTGTTATGGCGCATTATAAGATCAATCTCGCCACATTTTGCTATGAAGTTTTCTTCTATTAACGATAAACCGTGGTTAATCAGATAAGATTTTGCCACGGCCTCGTATTTATCACCCACTTGTTTGTGGGTGATGGTTAGTTTGGATAGGAACTTTCGGCTAAAAAGCCCCATGCTCTGCCCAGCTGATTTCACGTTGAACCACACAGTTGTTATCGATGGTTAGCACACCCGTTTCACCTGGAATGCTGTAACCTTGCACGGCTTTCATCTGTGGCAGTGCATCCATTAGATAGTATGCATCCATTCCTAGTGCTTGCAGACGCTTTTGGCCGTTTGAGTGCGCAGGCCATAGGTCGTTGAGCTCTTTATTAAGCTCGTTTTTATTCTCAACTAATAGTGGGATATCGCTGTAGAACACACCGGTTAGGTCTTCATACTGCTTATCACCGCTGTTGCTGCGTGAGTTTGAGAATAGAGCTGGTTGGCTTGCATCTGGGTTGATTGCAACTTCAATGAAGGGCTTGATGAGCGTTAGCTCTGAGTTCTTAGCCACAATGTAGACAGAATCGATATCACGACGGCTGCGTGGCTCAGTTTCAAGGTCTAGGTTAAGTAGTCCATCCATTTGAGCGATACGCTGTTGGCTCTCTTGCAAGCCGAATACCTGATTCACATTGCGTTGTAGTTGGCGTTTGTCAGAGAACAAGCTGATAGCAACATCGTTGCTGCTGTATTTTTTCCACTCTTCTTTAAACGCTTGCTCAACTCGCTCACCTAAACGTCCTCTTGGCGCAAGGATAAGCGGGTACTTGTAGCCTTGAGCAAATAGGTGCTTCGCTGCCTGAGCGACTTCTTGCTCTGGCGATAGAGCGAGATAACAAATGTTAGTATCTGGTTCTAGTTGCGTTGGAATGTTCAGAGCTAAAGCTGGAATCGAGTTCTCGTGGTTTTTCTGCGCTTGCTGAAGTTTAGTTATGTTGCTCTTAATCAGCGGGCCAACGATGAAATCAACGTTGTTCTCTTCCAGTGTCGCTTTAATCTCAGCGGCACTTTGCACGTTGGTATCCATTACCGTCAGCGTTGCATCTTCTTCGCGCTCTTTGTCATTCATCATCGCAAAGATGAAGCCATCACGTACCAGTTGTGCTTGCTTGGCGTACTTACCGGTTAGAGGCAGTAATAGTGCAGTGCTGGTTGGCTTGCTGATCTCTAGTGCCAAGACGTCAGTGATCGCCTGAGGTGTGTATGTCGCTGCTGGGTGCTGAGGATTCTCTGCTAGCCAATCCGACAAGGTTTCCTGCAGGTTTGGAAGGTTTGAGTTCAGCGTCTTCATGTAAATCGCCAGCTGTAACCAACCTGCGAGAACGTCTTCTGTAGGCGACGTCTTAAGCTCCAGAATCTCATATTGAGAGTAGCTATTTAGGTTCTGCCAAATACGGTCAGCAGCTTGTTGTTGGAGCTCGTCGTCAGCGTCTAGATATTCTGAATAAAGAACTAACTCACGGCTTGCTTCAAAATACTCGCTTTGCATTTCAGAAATGTTCGCGCGTAGCTCGTGATAATCTTTCCACTGCTCGTTCGGAAGTTTCCACCAAGGCTGGAAGTTCAGTTGGCTATAAGCTTGTTCAGGCTGCGAGTTATTCACCAACAGTTGAGCGCGCGCTAATTGCCATTCCGCTTGTTGCGTTTCGCTCAGCTCTTGTTTTGCTAAGCGTTTAATCAGCAGAGTTGCTTGATCGGTTTTTCCAACTTGCACAGAAGCCTTAAGCGCCATGATTAACCAGTCGTTTTGTAGACTTCCTTTGCTACTATCCGCCTGCATCATGTAACTTTCAGTTGATTGCGCTGGATCTAGTGTAATATCAACGCTCGTTGGTGCTTGAGGACCTGAAGAACAAGCCGCCAATGTAATTGCTAATGCAATTGGAGTTAGTAAGCGTGGTACACTGAGTCTCTTATGGTTCATCGTTGCCATGAGTTCTTTAAATTCCGTATAAATTTGTATCTATATTAATCGTTGAAGTGATGGTAAACAAATGACAGATAACAAAACCTTGCTCACAGAGAGCCCAACTCTCTACATTGTGCCAACCCCAATCGGAAATTTGGGAGATATCACTCAAAGAGCAATTGAAATTTTATCAAGTGTCGATGTTATTGCAGCCGAAGACACACGCCACACGGGTAAGCTGCTTGCTCACTTCAATATATCAACCAGAACGTTCGCTTTACATGATCATAATGAACAAACTAAAGCGCAAGTTCTAGTCGAAAGGTTATTAGAAGGTCAGTCTATCGCATTAGTCTCTGATGCGGGTACACCTTTAATCAGTGACCCAGGTTACCATCTTGTCTCACAATGTCGTCAAGCGGGTGTGAGAGTTGTGCCACTTCCTGGTGCTTGTGCAGTGATTACGGCATTGAGTGCGTCTGGTTTACCGTCTGATCGTTTCAGCTTTGAAGGCTTTTTGCCGCCAAAGAGCAAAGGTCGTAAAGATAAGTTCCTAGAGATCGCGAAAGCAGAGCGCACGTGTATCTTCTACGAATCACCACATCGAATCTCAGATTCTCTACAAGATATGCTTGAGATCTTAGGCCCAGACCGTGAAGTTGTCTTGGCACGTGAGCTGACTAAGACATTCGAAACAATTCAAGGATTGCCACTGGGTGAGTTGATTGAGTGGATTGAAGAAGATTCGAACCGTAAACGCGGTGAGATGGTGTTACTGATTCACGGCCACCGTGAAGAAGCGAGCACAGAACTGCCAGACGAAGCGACTCGCACACTAGGCATTCTAACCAAAGAGCTGCCTCTTAAAAAAGCGGCGGCGATGACGGCAGAAATCTACAATCTGAAAAAGAACGCGTTATACAAATGGGGCCTAGAGCATCTAGACCACTAGAAACCTCTTTATAGAGTAGCTAACCTGTATTGAAAAGCTTGTGAGGAGTGATGGTATTGCCGTTATTCCTCTTTTTTTGTCTGAATTGTGTAAAATTCACGCAGTTGCTTAGAGGTTTGCACCATATTTGTGATCTCGCTAGACACTGCACCCTAATCTCTATACAATCCGCCCTCGGAGTTGAACGGGTAATCGCTGCTTTGCTGATGTCCTTCGGGAGACTGACGTTGAGGTCCTTCGGGAAACTGACGTTGAAGTCCTTCGGGAGACTGGTAGAGGGGAGGAACGTCCGGGCTCCATAGAGCAGGGTGCCAGATAACGTCTGGGGGGCGCGAGCCCACGACAAGTGCAGCAGAGAGAAGACCGCCGATGGCCTCATTTCTTCGGAAGGGGCACAGGTAAGGCTGAAAGGGTGCGGTAAGAGCGCACCGTGCGACTGGCAACAGTTCGTAGCAAGGTAAACTCCACCCGGAGCAAGATCAAATAGGCCCTCACATTGCGTTGCTCGCGTATGGGGGCGGGTAGATTGCTTGAGCCTGTGAGCGATTGCAGGCCTAGACGAATGGTTACCGCCGCGCAAGCGGAACAGAACCCGGCGTATGTGTCAACTCCACCTATATAAAGAACCCATCATTACTTAACGGTAGTGATGGGTTTTTTGCTTTATATTGACGTAAATTATTTAGATTTCCTTAGAATCCTTCACCCTGATATGAGCTTGGGTCAAAAATTCCCAAAGCCTATACACAATATGGTGGAGATACGGCGTGAAATCAGTACACTAAAACGTTAATAGAACAAATTATTGCCGAACTAATGGCTCAATCCACTCACTGAGAAGACTATGACAGAAGCATTCAAACATATTTCAGTATTGCTTAACGAATCTATTGACGGACTTGCGATCAAACCTGACGGTACCTACATCGATGGTACTTTTGGCCGTGGTGGTCACAGCCGTACAATCCTGTCTAAACTGGGCGAGAATGGACGACTCTTTAGTATTGACCGCGATCCACAAGCGATTGCAGAAGCGCAAAAGATTGATGACCCTCGTTTTACGATTATTCACGGCCCGTTCTCAGGTATGGCTGAATATGCGGAGCGTTATGACTTAGTCGGTCAAGTGGATGGTGTGTTACTGGATCTAGGTGTTTCTTCACCACAGCTAGATGACGCTGAGCGTGGCTTTAGCTTCATGAAAGACGGTCCGCTTGATATGCGTATGGACCCAACAACCGGTATTCCTGTCTCTCAGTGGTTAGTTGAAGCCGATCTTGATGACATCACATGGGTTATCCGTGAGTTCGGTGAAGACAAACACGCTCGTCGTATCGCGAAAGGCATCATCGCTTATCAAGAGAATGAAGAGAACGAACCTCTAACGCGCACTGGTCAGTTGGCTAAGCTTATCTCGGATGTAGCTCCAAAAAGCTTCAAAGAGAAAAAGCACCCAGCAACACGTGCTTTCCAAGCCTTCCGTATCTACATCAACAGTGAACTTGAAGAGATCGATACAGCCCTGAAAGGCGCAGCAAGCATTCTTGCTCCTGAAGGCCGTTTGTCTGTTATTAGCTTTCATTCTCTTGAAGACCGCATGGTGAAGCGCTTTATCCGTAAAGAGAGCCAAGGTCCGCAAGTACCACATGGCCTGCCACTAACAGAAGAGCAGATCAAAGCGCTAGGCAGTGCTGATCTTAAGCCTGTTGGTAAAGCGATCAAGCCTTCTAAAGATGAAGTGGATGAGAATACTCGTTCGCGTAGCTCAGTATTACGAATCGCAGAAAAGCTATAGTCAATGAAGACCTCCAAACCTAACTTAGCCAAGATAATATTTTTTGATTTGATCTCCGTGGGTAAAGTCCCATTGGTGCTGCTTATCTGTATCTTCGCGAGCGCGATGGGGGTCGTTCTCACGACACACATGTCACGTCAGGCAATCACGCAAAAAGACATGGCATTGAGTGAGCGTGAACAGCTTGATAATGAATGGCGAAATTTAATGCTTGAAGAGACGGCTCTGGCTGAACATAGCCGCGTTCAAGCATCGGCAAAACGAGAGCTAGACATGAAACGTCCAGACTCCGACAAAGAAGTTGTGATCACACTGAAATGACCGGAAAAAAGGAAAAAGCCCCCGCGAAAGCCGTTAAGAAACCAACGAAAGAGCGAGTGAAGAGCGAAAAGGACTCGGATCCAATTCTGATTAAATGGCGTTTCAACGTCGTTATTGCTTTTGTGTTGGTTGCCTTTTCTGTACTAGTAGGTCGTGTGGCTTACATCCAAGTCATTGAACCAGATAACTTAATTCGTCAGGGCGACCTTCGTTCTGTACGTGTTAAGGCTATTCCTTCTGCCCGCGGTATTATTTCAGACCGCAATGGCGAACCACTTGCCGTCAGTGTGCCTGTTGAGGCGGTATGGGCTGACCCGAAAACCATCTTCGATAAAAATGGCATGGCCCAAATTGATCGTTGGTATGCGCTAGCTGATGTACTTGGCTTAGATCGACAATCGATGATCAACAAGATCTCCAGCGACAAATCTCGTCGTTTTATCTACCTACAAAGACAAGTTAGCCCAGCAATGGCGAAATACATCCGCGACTTAAAGCTGGTGGGTATTGGTCTTAAAGCAGAATCACGTCGTTATTACCCAGCCGGTGAAGTCAGCGCGCATCTTATTGGTGTGACCGGAATTGATGGACACGGCCTAGAAGGTGTCGAGCGCAGCTACGATAAGTGGCTCACGGGTGAAGCAGGTAAACGTACAATCCGTAAAGACCGTTACGGGCGAGTAGTTGAAAACATTGCACTAGAAGAGCGTGAAGAAGGTAAACCACTCGAATTGACCATCGATCAGCGCTTACAAGCCATCGCTTATCGAGCGATTAAACAGGCGGTAGCCGATCACAAGGCGACGTCTGGATCTGCCATCTTATTAGACGTAAAAACGGGTGCGGTTTTGGCCATGGTTAACGCACCGTCTTACAACCCAAACAATCGTGCTGATTTACAAAGCTTTAAGATGCGTAACCGCGTGATCACCGATGCTTTTGAGCCAGGTTCGACGGTTAAGCCGTTTGTTGTTCTTGCCGCTCTCGAAAATGGTACCGCGGATGCTGATACTGTAATTGATACGGGTAACGGCATCATGCAAATCGGTGGTAGCCGTGTACGTGATACTTCCAAAGTTGGTAAGGCAGACTTGGCGTTAATCCTTAAGAAGTCGAGTAACATCGGTGTGGCGAAGTTAGCACTGGATATGCCACTTGAAGCGCTACTGGGCATGTACAGTTCTGTTGGTCTTGGCGAGATGTCTGGGCTGAATCTAGTCGGTGAGACCGCGGGTATTTTCCCGAACCGTCGACGCTGGTCTAAGTTTGAAATCGCTACCTTATCCTTTGGTTATGGTCTAGCGATTACTCCGCTGCAATTGGCTCATGCCTATGCGACGTTAGCGAATCACGGTGTTTACGAACCTATCCATATCGTTAAAAGCAACGACCAAGATTTCTCAAAACAGATCATCAAGCGCGAAAATGCTGAGTTGGTTTTGAACATGCTAGAAGGCGTAACCCAAAAGGGCGGTACAGCGACAAGAGCTGCCGTGCCGGGTTACCGAGTAGCAGCAAAAACAGGTACATCTAGAAAAGCGATTTCCGGTGGTTATGGAGACGAGTACTTCGCCTATACCGCAGGTGTTGCTCCAGTGAGTGACCCAAGAGTCTCTTTGGTTGTGATGATCAATGAACCTCAAGGTGACCTCTACTATGGTGGCTCGGTCGCAGCCCCTGTTTTTTCTGAAATCATGAAGGGCGCACTGCAAATTCTGAATGTCCCTGCTGATGAAAACAAGTTTCAAGAATAGAGTCAATCAGGATTCAATATGAGTAATAGCCTCACGCTGTCATCTTTACTTTCTCCTTGGGGGGATTTTAGTGCTCCCGAGTTAGCGTCGATTGCGGTTGAGCAATTGGAACTCGACAGTCGTGCCATCAAGGACGGTGATATTTTTGTTGCCATTGTAGGGCACGCAGTCGATGGTCGTCGTTTTATCGATAAAGCCATTGCTCAAGGTGCAAAGGCGGTTATTGCACAAGCAAGCGATGACAAAACGCACGGCTTGGTTGAATGGTTAAATGCAGTGCCGGTGGTTTATGTATCTGATCTAAATTCAATTCTCTCTGAACTGGCCGGTCGTGTTTACTCGTCTCAGGCGACTAAGCTGATTGGTGTTACCGGCACCAATGGCAAAACCACTATCACCCAATTGATTGCTCAGTGGCTAGATTTAGTCGGCCAACGCTCTGCGGTAATGGGCACCACGGGTAACGGTTTTCTAGACAACCTTAAAACGGCGGCGAATACGACCGGTAGTGCGATTGAAATACAACGTACGCTGAGTGAGTTGGCTGAAGAAAACGCTGTTTATACCGCGATGGAAATCTCGTCTCATGGTTTGGTTCAAGGCCGAGTTAAGGCATTGGATTTTGAGGCTGGTGTATTTACTAACTTGAGCCGTGACCACTTGGATTACCACGGCACGATGCAAGAGTACGCTCTGGCTAAGAAGAGCTTGTTTACTCAGCATAAGTGTAAGCACGCTGTGATTAATGTTGATGATGAAGTCGGTAAAGCTTGGATGGCTGATCTGTCCAATGCAGTAGCTGTGTCATTGCTTCCGTTATCGGGCTACCAGCAGTCAGTATGGGCATCGGATGTTGCTTATGCAGAGACGGGTATCAAACTCGCTTTTGATGGTAGCTGGGGGCAGGGACAACTGTCTGTTCCTTTAATTGGCCAGTTCAACGCATCAAATGTATTGGTTGCTTTCGCGACCCTACTTGTACTAGGCATCGACAAGCAAACCTTGACCGACACAGCACCTCAATTGCAACCTGTTATTGGTCGCATGGAATTGTTCCAAGTACCAAACAAAGCGAAAGTGGTTGTCGACTACGCGCATACACCTGACGCATTAGAGAAAGCATTGGCAGCACTACGTGTACATTGCTCTGGAAAGCTATGGGCAATCTTTGGCTGCGGTGGTGATCGAGATACAGGCAAGCGCCCTATGATGGCGGTTACCGCAGAGCAGTTCGCCGATAACATTATTATTTCAGATGACAACCCTCGCAGTGAAGACCCGGCATTGATTGTTAAAGACATGCTGGCAGGTTTAAGTGAGCCTGAAGTCGCCTTTGTTGAACACGATCGCTTTCAGGCGGTTAAGTTTGCTCTAGAGCAGGCGGGTAATAACGACATTATTCTTCTGGCTGGTAAAGGCCATGAGGATTACCAAGTATTAAAAGACAAAACGATCCACTATTCGGATCGAGAGTCAGCACTACAACTTTTAGGTATTTCATAATGATTGATGTATCACTCGAGCAGATCTGCTCCGTGGTCAGTGGTCAGCTGATAGAGGCTGGCAAATCGAGCAATAGTTTGATCAATGCGGTTTCTACCGATACTCGCACCGTTGAAGAAGGTGCACTGTTTGTTGCTCTCGTAGGTGAACGTTTTGATGCGCATGATTTTTGTGGTCAGGCTGTTGAGGCCAATGCGAGTGCGTTATTAGTTCAACGAAAACTTGACCTAAATATTACTCAAGTTGTTGTTGAAGACACTAAACTTGCTTTAGGTCAGCTAAGTGCTTGGATCCACAAACAATGTAACGTGCCAACCATGGCGATAACAGGAAGCTGTGGCAAAACGACCGTCAAAGAGATGGTCGCGAGTATTCTACAACAACGTGGCAAAGTGCTGTTTACAGCGGGTAACTTCAATAATGATATTGGAGTACCACTAACCTTGCTGCGCAGTGAACCCAATGACGACTATGCCGTGATAGAACTGGGCGCGAACCACATTGGTGAAATTGCCTATACCACGCAGCTTGTGAAACCACAGGTGGCCTTAGTGAATAACGTTGCTGCCGCGCATCTAGAGGGCTTTGGCTCAATTGATGGTGTTAAACAAGCGAAAGGCGAAATTTTTCAGGGGCTTGCTGCTGGTGATACTGCTATTGTTAACCTAGAGAGCAATGGTGGTGACTTCTGGAAAGATGTGCTTGCAGACAAAAACGTACTGACCTTTTCTGAAAGTGATGACACGGCGGATTACTTTTCGACGAATATTCGCATCAACGAGCAGGGTGAAGCTTGCTTTGATATGCAGACCCCGCAAGGTGCTATCGATGTCGAACTTGGCATTATTGGTCAGCACAATGTAGCCAACGCATTAGCCGCAGCAGCACTGAGCATTCAATTCGGTGCCACGCTTGCAGAAATTAAAAGCGGTTTAGCGAATCTCATCTCAGTTAAAGGCCGAGTTGAGGTTCAACAATTAAGTCAGAATATCAAGCTGATAGATGACAGTTACAACGCCAGTGTACCGGCAATGAAGGCTGCAGCTAAATTGTTGTCGAGCTTCAAAGGTCAGCGTTGGTTGATTTTAGGCAATATGGCTGAGTTAGGCGATGAAAGCCTTGCACTTCACCGTCAAGTCGGTGAATATGCTGCCCCATTCGCTTTTGAGCATGTACTCACTTACGGTGATGATACCAAGGTGATTAGTGAAGTGTGTAACGGCACTCACTTTGCAACGCATGAAGCGATGATCGCGCACATAGAGCAGCACTTGAGCTTGCCAGAAAACGCGCCACATACCTTGTTGGTAAAAGGCGCCAATAGTGCAGGAATGAGTAAAATAGCCGCTGCTTTAAAGGAGAACTTTTCATGATAATTTGGCTTGCAGAGCTACTACAGCCACACTTTTCTTTTTTCCGTTTGTTCGAATACTTATCGTTTCGTGCAATCGCGAGCATTTTGACGGCTTTATGTCTGTCGCTGTGGATGGGACCTCGTTTAATTGAGCGTCTGCAAATGCTGCAAATTGGCCAAGTTGTTCGTAATGACGGCCCAGAGTCTCACTTCAGTAAGCGTGGTACACCAACCATGGGTGGTGTGATGATCCTTGCTGCGATCATCATTACGGTCTTACTTTGGGCTGACTTATCAAACCCTTACGTTTGGGCCGTACTTGTCGTGCTAGGCGGTTACGGTGCAGTTGGTTTTGTTGATGATTATCGTAAAGTCGTTCGTAAGAACACTGATGGCTTGATTGCGCGTTGGAAGTACTTCTGGCAATCGGCTATTGCATTGGTTGTGGCGTTTGCTCTGTATGCTCATGGGCAAGACACTGCTGCGACACAATTAGTGGTGCCTTTCTTTAAAGATGTGATGCCACAACTTGGTTTACTGTACATTGTTCTAACTTACTTTGTTATTGTGGGTACCAGTAACGCGGTAAACCTAACTGATGGCCTAGATGGCTTGGCGATTATGCCAACGGTTATGGTTGCTGCGGGTTTTGCTGTTATCGCTTGGGCGACAGGTAACGTTAACTTTGCAGCATACCTACACATTCCATACATCCCATACACCTCTGAACTGGTGGTGGTATGTACTGCTATCGTTGGTGCAGGCCTTGGCTTCCTATGGTTTAACACTTACCCAGCACAAGTATTCATGGGCGATGTTGGCTCTCTAGCACTGGGTGGTGCGTTAGGTGTGATTGCGGTACTCGTTCGTCAAGAGTTGGTACTAGTGATCATGGGTGGTGTGTTTGTAATGGAGACTCTGTCAGTGATTCTGCAGGTGGGCTCTTACAAATTGCGTGGTCAGCGTATTTTCCGCATGGCACCGATTCACCACCACTATGAACTTAAAGGTTGGCCAGAGCCGCGTGTTATCGTGCGTTTTTGGATAATCTCAATGGTATTAGTACTGGTTGGCCTAGCGACACTGAAAGTTCGTTAATCCTATGTGAGCCTCTGAGTAGGGGCTCTTTAAAACTATTAAGAGCATCTTGTTTAAATGGAACGTTGGCAAAATATTCAAAATGTAGTGGTTGTGGGGCTCGGTATTACCGGGCTCTCTGTCGTTAAACATCTCGTAAAATATCAGCCTCATACTCATGTGAAGGTGATTGATACGCGAGAGCTACCACCAGGAAAGGAATCTTTGCCTGAGTCGGTAGAGCTGCATTCTGGAAGCTGGAATAGCCAATGGTTAGCGGAAGCTGATTTGGTGGTAGCTAACCCAGGTATCGCCTTAGCAACCCCTGAAATTCAAGATGTGCTTCAAGCAGGTACGCCTGTTGTCGGTGACATTGAGTTGTTTGGCTGGGCGGTGAATAAACCTGTCGTGGCGATTACTGGTTCAAACGGCAAGAGTACCGTGACGGATTTGACAGGCGTACTTGCTAAAGCGGCTGGCCTTAACGTTGGTGTCGGTGGCAATATTGGTATTCCGGCTTTAGACCTTCTTGAGCTTGATGCAGATTTATATGTGCTTGAGCTTTCAAGCTTCCAGTTAGAAACCACATCGAACCTAAACCTTGTAGCAGCAGCCTTTTTGAACCTGTCAGAAGATCACATGGATCGCTATCAGGGTATGGCTGATTATCGTGAAGCCAAGTTAAGAATTTTTAATAACGCGCAGTGTGCGATTGTTAATCGTGAAGACAAAGATACTTACCCTGACCAGACAATGCCATTGTTGACTTTTGGCCTAGATAACCAAGAGTTTGGTGTATCAATGATTGATAGTACTGAGTGGCTAGTCGATCACGGTAAACCTGTCCTTGCTACCCAAGATTTAACATTGGTTGGACGTCACAATGTGGCGAATGCGTTAGTCTCACTTGCACTATTGAAGCAAGTTGGTATCGACTACAGCAAAAGTCTTGAGGCTTTGAAGGCCTATAACGGTTTGACGCATCGTTGCCAAGTCGTGGCTGACAAGCGCGAAATCAAATGGGTTAATGACTCCAAAGCAACGAATGTAGCCAGCACATTGGCAGCCCTGTCTGGGTTGGAGTATCAAGGTACGTTATATCTTTTGGTTGGCGGCGTTGGTAAAGGTGCTGACTTTAGTGAGTTTGAACCCGTATTGGCGCAACTTGAGCGTGTTCAGCTGTGCTGTTTCGGTGAAGATGCAGAGCAATTCATGCCTCTGCACCCATCGGCACAAAAGTTCGATACCATGCAGCAGATAATCGAATCTATCTCGCCACAGCTGGTGGCTGGAGATATGGTGATGCTGTCTCCGGCGTGCGCAAGCTTCGATCAATTTAATAATTTCATGGCAAGAGGTGATGCGTTCACTGAGCTTGCTCATGAGTATGCTTAACGTGTTGAAGGACTAACATTCAGTGCAAAGAGTCAAAGAGATTAATCAATCCATCTGGCAGTGGCTAAACCGTGCTACTCCCGAGGCGCTTTACGATCGTCAATTGGTGTGGATTGCTCTTGGGCTAATGCTGACAGGTTTGGTGATGGTGACGTCTGCTTCGTTCCCCATCAGTGCTCGTTTAACCGATCAGCCGTTTCACTTTATGTTCCGTCATGCCATCTTCCTTGTATTGGCGTTAGGTGTCTCTAGCGTCATATTGCAAATCCCGATGCAACGCTGGTTTCAATACAGTATGTATCTACTGGGCTTGTCCTTCTTCTTGCTGATTGTGGTATTAGCCGTCGGTAAGTCGGTTAACGGCGCATCGCGTTGGATCCCATTAGGGCTATTTAACTTACAACCCGCTGAAGTCGCCAAGTTATCGCTGTTTATCTTTATGGCGGGCTACTTGGTTCGGAAGCAAGATGAAGTGAGAAAAACCTTCTTCGGTGGTTTTGGTAAACCGATCATGGTATTCGGCGCTTTTGCCGTGCTGCTGCTAGGCCAGCCCGATTTAGGTACTGTGGTCGTAATGCTAGTGACCCTGTTCGGCATGCTATTCATTGCTGGTGCCAAGCTTTCACAGTTTATCGCCTTGATGGTGGCAGGTATTGCCGCGGTCGTCGGTTTGATTGTTATAGAACCTTATCGTGTTCGACGTGTTACCTCATTCTGGGAACCTTGGAACGACCCGTTCGGCAGTGGTTACCAGTTAACTCAGTCATTGATGGCGTTTGGCCGTGGTGATTGGATGGGGCAAGGGCTCGGTAACTCAATTCAGAAACTCGAATACTTACCCGAAGCGCACACCGATTTTGTATTTGCTGTGTTGGCAGAAGAATTGGGTTTTGTTGGCGTGACCTTGGTCTTGATACTCATCTTTAGCTTGGTTTTTAAAGCCATTTTTATTGGCAAAAAAGCCTTTGAACACGATCAAGTGTTCAGCGGCTATCTGGCTTTTGGTATTGGTATTTGGTTTGCGTTTCAGACGCTTGTTAACGTAGGTGCTGCATCTGGCATCGTTCCGACCAAAGGTCTAACCCTACCGCTAATCAGTTATGGTGGTTCGAGTTTAATTGTTATGTCTGTGGCGGTATCAATGCTGCTGCGCATTGACCACGAATGCCGAATGCAACAAAAAGAACAAGCTGATAGTCAAAACGAATTAGTAGAATAAGAATCTAACGTGATGAAACAAAACAAAAAACTTTTAGTGATGGCTGGTGGTACTGGCGGTCACGTTTTCCCAGGGTTAGCAGTAGCGAAAAAGCTTCAGCAACAAGGTTGGGAAATTCGCTGGTTAGGCACAGCAGACAGAATGGAAGCGGATTTAGTGCCAAAGCATGGCATTGAAATCGACTTCATCAAAGTGAAAGGCCTGCGTGGTCAAGGCATTAGCAAGTTAATTAAAGCGCCGTTCCAGATTATTAATGCCATACTTCAAGCAAGGCAACACATCAAAGCATGGCAGCCTGATGTGGTACTTGGTATGGGTGGCTACGTGAGTGGCCCGGGTGGTATCGCGGCATGGTTGTCTGGCATTCCAGTGGTTCTCCATGAACAAAATGCAGTGGCAGGTTTAACCAACCAATGGCTGTCTAAGATTGCTAAAAAGGTTTTCCAAGCTTTCCCTGGTGCGTTTCCTACTGCAGAAGTGGTGGGTAACCCAGTACGCGAAGATGTGGTTGCCTTAGCTGAACCCGAGCAACGCATGGCTGAGCGTGATGGTGACATCCGCATCTTGGTTATGGGCGGCAGTCAGGGCGCAAAAATCCTAAACGATACCTTGCCAGTAACGATGGCGCAGCTTGGTGAAGGCTTCACTGTGATGCACCAAGCGGGTAAGAACAATCAACAACAAGTTATTGAGCAATACAAATCACATTCTGTTGGTAATGTTCAAGTGACTGAATTTATTGATGATGTGGCGCAAGCTTATGAGTGGGCAGATCTATTAGTGTGTCGCTCAGGAGCATTAACCGTATCTGAAGTCTCTGCGGCGGGTGTGGGTTCTATCTTCGTTCCGTTTATGCACAAAGACAGACAGCAAGCGTTGAACGCCGATCACTTAGTTGAATGTGGCGCTGCGTTAATGATTGAACAGCCTCAATTGACGGCTGATAAGCTAGCGAACACGATCGCTGAGCTTGATAGAAATGAATTAAAAATGATGGCAACAAAAGCTCGTCAAGCCGCCAAGCTTGATGCTGATGTGACCGTCGCTGAAGCGATTAAAGCTTTAGCAAAATAATGAGATTGAATTGATGACGATTGAACATACCCAAGACTTAGCGCAAATCCGTGCAATGGTGCCAGAGATGCGCCGTGTTAAATCTATCCACTTCATTGGTATTGGTGGTGCCGGAATGAGCGGGATTGCTGAAGTCTTGCTAAATGAAGGCTACCAGATCACGGGTTCTGATATTGCTCAAAACCCAGTGACTGATCGTTTAGTTAGCAAGGGTGCGACCGTTTATATCGGTCACCAAGCGAGTAACGTTGCCGACGCAAGTGTGGTGGTTGTTTCAACCGCTATCAACGAAGAAAACCCAGAAATTATTGCAGCTCGTGAAGCGCGCACACCGATCGTTCGTCGTGCAGAAATGCTGGCTGAGCTGATGCGTTTTCGTCACGGTATTGCTGTGGCAGGTACGCACGGTAAAACAACCACGACTGCGCTAGTGACACAGATTTACTCGGAAGCCGGCCTAGATCCAACCTTCGTAAACGGTGGTTTGGTTAAAAGTGCAGGCACAAACGCACGTTTAGGTTCAAGCCGTATCCTTATCGCTGAAGCTGATGAAAGTGATGCTTCATTTTTACATCTGCAACCTATGGTTAGTATCGTGACAAACATTGAAGCGGATCATATGGATACCTATGGCGGCGATTTCGAAACGCTAAAGCAGACATTTATCGATTTCCTACACAACCTGCCGTTCTACGGCCAGGCTGTGATGTGTGTAGATGATCCTGTTGTACGTGAACTTATCCCTCAGGTGAGCCGCCAAGTGATTACTTACGGCTTCTCTGAAGACGCAGATATTCGTATTGAAAACTACGTACAAGAAGGTCAACAAGGCAAGTTTACGGTTGTACGTGAAGGTAAAGCTAACTTAGATATCACGTTGAACATTCCAGGTCGCCACAACGCATTGAATGCATCGGCTGCGATTGCTGTTGCAACAGAAGATGACATCAGCGATGAAGCGATTCTCAAAGCGATGGCGGGAACGGAAGGCACGGGTCGCCGTTTCGATCACCTAGGTGAGTATGAAACAGGTAAAGGCGTTGCAATGCTGGTCGATGATTACGGTCATCACCCAACCGAAGTTGATGTGACGATTCAAGCTGCTCGTAGTGGCTGGACTGATAAACGTCTTGTTATGATCTTCCAACCGCACCGTTATAGCCGTACTCGCGATCTGTATGATGATTTCGCGAACGTTCTTGAGCAGGTTGATGTCCTAATTCTGTTAGATGTTTATTCTGCAGGTGAGAAACCTATTGCAGGGGCTGACGGACGCTCATTAAGTCGAACTATTCGTGGGCGTGGTAAGATAGACCCAATCTTTGTTGCCGATATCAACGCACTGCCATCGGCTTTAGCCAACGTAATTCAAGGCGGTGACCTTGTTTTAACGCAGGGTGCAGGCGATGTTGGTCGAGTAGCGAAGCAGTTGGAATCGTTACAGTTAGACATTAATAAAATGCAGAACGCGTAACAGAATACTGTCTACAGACTGTGGTCAATCGCTCACTTCTTGCGATTGACCTAAAATTGACCAAAAATCTTATTATCAACGTTTGATAGTTTGATTTTGCTCAGTATAATTCATAGGTTAAAGTAAGTGCTTTTACCTCTATTACGAAGATAGGGAATAGAATTGCGAACCAACGACAGGGAATGCGGGCTTTGGTAGAAAGTACTTTTAGCGAAAACCGCCACCTATTCAGTTTACCGTCGCTCAAGAAACACGCCTTAGGCGGGTCTTTTTTTGTCATGGTATTGCTATTCATTGGGTTTCTTTTCTATACCACACTAACTTGGATGTGGGACGATCAGCGATTGCCTCTCTCCAAAATAGTACTTCAAGGCGACTTAACTTACGTAACCGCTGGTGATGTTCAACATGCCTTTAGCGAGCTAGAGCACATTGGAACCTTCATGTCGCAAGACATCGGTGTGTTGCAAGACAGTTTAGAAGCGTTACCTTGGGTTTCAGTGGTCTCCATTCGTAAGCAGTGGCCAGACACAATAAAAGTATTTTTGACTGAGTACCATGCGGCAGCAATCTGGAACGGTAACATGCTGCTGAATGACGATGGTCAGGTGTTTAATGGTGATATCGGCCTGTTGAAGGGCGATAGAGTTAAGCTTTACGGCCCAGACGGCACCAGCCAAGAAGTGATAGAAAAGTGGCGACAGATAACCCCTTTGATTAACAGTCTAGGGTTAACCGTTACCTCTCTCGTTCTCAATGAGCGTCGCGCTTGGCAAATAATCCTAGATAACGGTATCCGTTTAGAACTAGGTAAAGATTCTTTAGATGAGCGTGTTGAACGCTTCATTTCGCTTTACAACGAACTTGGTAGTAAAGCGAATCAAGTGAGCTACATCGACCTCAGGTATGATACGGGAGCCGCTGTAGGCTGGTTTCCAGAGCAAGAGTTAGAAGAGAGCACAGATGACTAAGACCGCAGATGACAACATAATCGTTGGTCTTGATATAGGCACTGCGACCATATCAGCTCTAGTTGGTGAAATATTGCCTGATGGTCAAATCAATATCATTGGTTCAGGGCAAAGCCCATCCAGAGGTATGGATAAAGGTGGTGTAAACGACCTAGAGTCGGTAGTTAAGTCGGTTCAGCGAGCTATTGATCAAGCAGAGTTGATGGCGGAATGCCAAATCAGCAATGTATTTATCTCGCTATCGGGTAAACATATCGCAAGCCGAATTGAAAAAGGCATGGGCACTATCTCTGATGAAGAGGTGTCTCAAGACGATATGGATCGAGCGATCCATACCGCGAAATCAATTAAAATAGGTGATGAGCAGAGAATTCTGCACGTGATCCCACAAGAATTTACCATTGATTATCAAGAAGGGATTAAGAACCCACTTGGCTTATCTGGTGTTCGAATGGAAGTCAGTGTTCACCTAATTTCTTGCCATAGCGACATGGCGAGAAACATTATTAAAGCTGTTGAACGATGTGGTCTCACAGTAGAACAAATCGTGTTTTCAGGACTTGCCTCAAGCAATGCGGTAATTACTGAAGACGAGAGAGAGCTTGGAGTATGTGTTGTCGATATCGGTGCGGGTACAATGGATATTTCCATTTGGACTGGCGGCGCACTTCGACACACAGAAGTCTTTTCCTACGCAGGAAATGCAGTAACCAGTGATATTGCCTTCGCTTTCGGCACGCCAGTGAGCGATGCTGAAGAGATAAAAGTAAACCATGGTTGCGCTCTGAGTGAACTCGTAAGCAAGGATGACTCTGTTAACGTCCCAAGTGTTGGTGGTCGCCCATCGAGAAGTTTGCAACGACAAACTTTGTCGGAAGTGATTGAACCACGTTACACTGAACTTATGGGTCTCGTTAACCAAACTATTGATACGGTTCAATTACAGCTACGAGATGAAGGTATTAAACACCACCTTGCAGCTGGCGTCGTTCTCACTGGTGGAGCGGCACAAATTGACGGATTGGTAGAGTGTGCGGAACGTGTTTTCCGCAATCAAGTTCGAGTTGGTAAGCCGTTAGAAGTTAGTGGCTTAACTGACTATGTTAAAGAGCCGTATCATTCTACGGCGGTTGGTTTACTTCATTACGCAAGAGATTGTCAGATCAGTGATGAAGGTGATTACAGCGAACCTAAGCGTTCAGCACCTTCTATGTCTGGTTTATTTGGCAAATTGCGTAATTGGATACAAAAAGAGTTTTAACCTGAGTTGCAGGAAAAAACGGAGATAACACATGTTTGAACCGATGATGGAAATGTCTGACGATGCAGTAATTAAAGTCGTTGGAGTTGGTGGCGGTGGCGGTAACGCTGTTGAGCACATGGTACGTGAATCAATCGAAGGCGTAGAATTCATCAGTGTTAACACTGATGCACAAGCACTTCGTAAAACAAGCGTGAGCAGCGTGATCCAAATTGGTGGTGATATCACTAAAGGTTTGGGCGCTGGTGCAAACCCACAAGTAGGCCGTGATGCAGCTCTCGAAGATCGAGAAAGAATTAAAGAAGTTCTAACTGGCGCCGATATGGTATTTATCGCAGCTGGTATGGGCGGTGGGACTGGTACAGGTGCTGCTCCAGTTATTGCTGAAGTTGCGAAAGAGTTGGGTGTGCTGACGGTTGCTGTTGTAACTAAGCCATTTAGCTTTGAAGGCAAAAAGCGTTTAGCGTTTGCTGAGCAAGGTATTGAAGAGCTTTCTAAACATGTGGATTCATTAATTACGATTCCAAATGAAAAGCTACTTAAAGTACTTGGCCGCGGCGTAACTCTGCTAGAAGCTTTCGCAAGTGCAAATGATGTACTTAAAAACGCTGTACAAGGTATCGCTGAGCTAATTACTCGCCCTGGTATGATTAACGTCGATTTCGCGGATGTTCGCACCGTAATGTCTGAGATGGGTCATGCAATGATGGGTAGCGGTATCGCAAAAGGTGAAGACCGTGCTGAAGAAGCTGCTGAAACGGCAATTTCTAGCCCACTACTAGAAGACATCGACCTAGCTGGCGCACGTGGCGTTCTTGTGAACATCACAGCAGGCCTAGATATGCGTCTAGATGAATTCGAAACAGTAGGTAATACAGTTAAGGCATTCGCATCTGATAACGCAACAGTTGTGATTGGTACTTCTCTAGACCCTGATATGACGGATGAAATCCGTGTAACTGTTGTAGCAACAGGTATCGGCACAGAGAAAAAACCAGACATTACATTAGTTGCTGGTGGTAAAGCTAAGGTTGCACCAACTCCTCAACCACAGGTAGCGGCTCAAACTGCACCAAAAGTGGAAGAGAAAATGGCACAGCCATTGCAAGAGAAAACTGAGGTTAAACCTCAAGTTAAGCCACAGCCAACAACGTCACCTGTTTCTTCAGGTACAGGCGCTAGCCAGAGTGCTGCACCTAAAGCTGAGAAAGAGAGTGGATACTTAGATATTCCAGCATTCTTACGACGTCAGGCTGATTAACAAATACCCAAAATTTGACTATCGTCGAATTAATGGTAAAATTCGCGGTCGGTAAATACTGACCGTGATTTGTAGCACTGATAACGAGGCAAGCAGATGATCAGACAACGTACTCTGAAAGAAATTGTGAAAACAACTGGTGTGGGTCTCCACTCTGGTCGTAAAGTCACACTTACTCTTCGCCCGGCAGCTGCAAATACAGGTATTGTTTATCGTCGTACTGATGTAAATCCACCTGTAGATTTCCCAGCTGATCCAGCATCAGTTCGTGACACTATGTTATGTACTGCTCTTGTTAACGACGAAGGCGTACGTATTTCTACAGTGGAACACCTTAACGCAGCTTTAGCGGGTATGGGTATCGACAACATTATTGTTGAGGTTGATGCACCAGAGATCCCAATTATGGATGGTAGCGCAAGCCCATTTGTATATTTGCTACAGCAAGCAGGTGTAGAAACACTGAATGCAGCGAAGCGTTTTATTCGAATCAAAAAGCCTATCCGTTTTGAAGATGGCGATAAGTGGGCAGAATTCGTCCCATTTAACGGCTTCCGCATGGACTTTGAGATCGACTTTAACCATCCCGCTATTGAATCTGATGAGCAACGTTTGTTGTTTGATTTCTCTTCACAAGGTTTTGTGAAAGAAATTTCTCGCGCTCGTACTTTCGGTTTCATGCGTGATATTGAGTATCTACAATCCCAAAATCTAGTACTTGGCGGTAGCTTTGATAATGCTATCGTACTGGACGAATACCGAATTCTTAATGAAGAAGGTCTACGTTTTGACAATGAGTTCGTAACTCATAAAGTACTAGATGCGATTGGTGACTTGTACATGTGTGGACACGCTATTATTGGTGAGTTTCGTGCATACAAATCAGGTCACGGCCTAAACAACCAACTACTACGTGCAGTACTTGCTGACGCAGAAGCTTGGGAATGGGCAACATTCGAAGAAGAAGTAGGCTCTCCTGTTGCATTTGCTGAACCAGGAATGGTTCTAGCGTAATTGTTGTTTACAGCAATATAAGATTTCGAAAACCAGGTCATTGACCTGGTTTTTTTGTATCTATTTTCCAGATACAGTGTCGTCAACATCCGAAAGTTGTCTCCCAATGAGCTGCAGTCTGGCTAATCCATCAGCAATTAGAAAGAAAAGTTCCAAGCACATCAAACAAATGGGGTTATAAATGGTTGTTGGTGTGAAAATTACTTACACTAAAGGGCATTAATTTTAACTCAAGCCTTGAAAACTCTACTCTCAAGTACAATATCAAAGATACTAGATTTATCTCAGTATCCTTGGTTAGTAACTGAAGACTAGTTCATAGCTAGTAGAGACACTGACGGCATTTAAAATAGATCGCGGACGATCTGAGAACTAAGAGATTCCAAGCACATGATTACTAAGCTGCTGACAAAGGTAATTGGCAGTCGCAATGACAGAACACTGCGCCGCCTTAGAAAAATTGTAAAAGAAATTAATAACTTCGAACCAACGTTTGAAGCACTTTCAGACGAAGAACTAAAAGCAAAAACGGTTGAATTTCGTGAGCGCTTAGATAAAGGTGAATCGCTAGACCAACTTCTACCTGAAGCATTTGCTACGGTACGTGAAGCGTCTAAGCGTGTTTACGGCATGCGTCACTTTGACGTGCAAATGATTGGTGGCATGGTTCTAAATGCTGGCCAAATTGCAGAAATGCGTACTGGTGAAGGTAAGACTCTTACAGCAACCCTACCAGCTTATCTTAACGCCCTACCTAGCAAAGGTGTTCACGTAGTAACGGTGAACGACTACCTAGCGAAGCGTGATGCGGAAACAAACCGCCCATTATTTGAATTCCTTGGTATGACTGTTGGCGTAAACGTGCCAAACATGGCTCCACCAGAGAAGAAAGAAGCGTACCAAGCGGATATCCTATACGGAACAAACAACGAGTTTGGCTTCGATTACCTACGTGACAACATGGCTTTCCGTGCTGAAGATCGTGTTCAACGTGAGCGCTTCTTTGCTGTTGTCGATGAGGTTGACTCAATCTTAATCGATGAAGCTCGTACTCCACTTATTATCTCTGGCCCAGCTGAAGATAGTTCAGATCTTTACACGCGTATTAACACGTTGATCCCTAACCTTGAGCGCCAAGATAAAGAAGATTCTGAAGAGTACCGTGGTGAAGGTCACTACACCATGGACGAGAAATCGAAACAGGTTCACCTGACTGAAAACGGTCAAGAATTTGTAGAAGAGCTAATGGTCAAAAACGGCCTGATGGAAGAGGGTGACACGCTTTACTCTCCAACTAATATCAGCCTATTGCACCATGTTAATGCAGCGCTGCGTGCACACGTACTGTTTGAGAAAGACGTCGACTACATCGTTACTGAAGAAGGCGAAGTGGTTATCGTTGATGAACATACTGGTCGTACTATGCCAGGTCGTCGTTGGTCTGAAGGTTTACACCAAGCTGTTGAAGCTAAAGAAGGTGTGAAGATTCAGAATGAAAACCAGACGCTAGCATCGATTACATTCCAGAACTTCTTCCGTCTATACGAAAAACTGTCAGGTATGACAGGTACAGCCGATACAGAAGCTTTCGAATTTCAGTCTATCTACGGCCTAGAAACAGTGGTTATCCCAACCAACAAGCCTATGGTCCGTAACGATATGCCAGATGTGGTTTATCGTACCGAAGAAGACAAGTTCAATGCGATCATTGAAGACATCAAAGACCGTGTAGCTGCTGGTCAGCCATCATTGGTTGGTACGGTTTCTATCGAGAAGTCTGAACTACTGTCTAACGCACTGAAAAAAGCAAAAATTAAGCACAGCGTTCTAAATGCTAAATTCCACGAAATGGAAGCAGAGATCGTTGCACAAGCTGGTATGCCGAGTGCGGTAACTATCGCAACTAACATGGCTGGTCGTGGTACCGATATCGTATTAGGTGGTAGCTGGCAGGCACAAGTTGAGAAGCTAGAGAATCCAACCAAAGAGCAGATCGAGAAGATCAAAGCTGACTGGAGAGTAATCCACGATAAAGTGCTTGAGTCAGGTGGTCTGCACATCATTGGTACTGAGCGTCATGAATCTCGCCGTATCGACAACCAGCTACGTGGTCGTTCTGGTCGTCAAGGTGATGCGGGTTCTTCTCGTTTCTACCTATCAATGGAAGATTCTCTGCTACGTATCTTCACATCGGATCGTATGGCTGGTCTTATCCAAAGTGGTATGGATGAAGGCGAAGCGATCGAATCTAAGATGCTTTCTCGCTCAATTGAAAAAGCACAACGTAAAGTTGAAGGTCGTAACTTCGATATTCGTAAGCAGCTTCTTGAGTACGATGATGTAGCCAATGACCAACGTAAAGTGGTTTATGAGCTTCGTGATGAACTGATGAGCTCTGACGATATCAGCGAGATGATCGAACACAACCGTGAAGATGTATTGGCATCAGTGATTGATGAATACATCGCACCTCAGTCTCTTGAAGATATGTGGGATATCGCGGGTCTGCAAGATCGTCTGAAGAATGACTTCGATCTAGACTTTGATATTCAAGGTTGGTTAGACGAAGACGACAAGCTTTATGAAGAAGCATTGCGTGAGCGTATTCTTGCTATGGCGGTTGATTCGTACAAACAGAAAGAAGAAGTGGTTGGTGCTCAAGTACTGCGTAACTTCGAGAAATCTGTGATGTTACAAACGCTAGACGGCCTTTGGAAAGAGCACTTGGCTGCGATGGATCACCTTCGTCAAGGTATCCACTTACGTGGTTATGCTCAGAAGAACCCGAAACAAGAGTACAAGCGCGAGTCGTTTGAACTGTTTGAAGGCCTACTAGATGTACTGAAAACAGACGTTGTTACCATCCTTTCTAAAGTGCGCGTTCAGCAACAAGAAGAAGTTGAAAAGATGGAAGCTCAACGTCAAGCTCAAGCTGAAGAAGCGGCGCGTCGTGCACAAGCGCAACATGCAACAGCTGAAAACCAGCTAGCTGACGATGAAGCTGAAGCGGCATCTCCACAAACGGTAGTGCGTGACGAGCGTAAAGTTGGCCGTAACGAGCCATGCCCATGTGGTAGCGGTAAGAAGTACAAGCAGTGTCACGGTAAAATCGCGTAAGTTTAATGAATCGTTGCTGTAGCGCATGATAGCTGCGTTGGTGGTACTCACTTACAGTCGTAAGCTCCGTGCCACCGCCTTGCTCTCATACACTACAACTTAGCTTCATAAAACTGACAAATAGAATATAAAGAGTCGCTTAGGCGGCTCTTTTTGTATGTAAATTTCATGGCTTACTTTGTTACGCAAGGAAGTCGCCATTCCCTATAGCGAGAACGAGCGTAGTAGGGAATCTCGTTTAGTTAGGCTCACGTTGTTTTAGCTCCCCAGCTCAGTCGGTCCTCCTTCTTGAGGATGACGTATTCAGGGACTATGTGAGTTCACGTTTTATTAAGGAACACCATCATATGAAAAGAATCCACATTGTAGCGGGCATTATCTTCAACCAAGATAAGTCACAGGTATTTATCACTAAACGTCCAGACGACAAACACAAAGGCGGTTTCTGGGAATTTCCAGGTGGCAAGGTTGAAGAGGGTGAAACCATTGAGCAAGCGATGACTCGCGAGCTTGATGAAGAGATTGGCATCAAGGTGACAGAGCAGTCTCTGTTTGAGCACCTTGAATTTGATTACACGGATAAGTCACTTAAGTTCGATTTCATTCTCGTGACTGATTTTGAAGAGCAGCCTTATGGCAAAGAAGGTCAACAAGGTGAATGGGTAAGCCTAGAATCATTGAATCAATACGCCTTCCCAGAGGCAAATGTGCCAATTTTAGAGCGAGTAATAAAAGAGTTTTCGTAATTGCTAGCCTGAGTTTGAGATTGTTGTTAGTTTAAAGAGATTAATCGATTGAACGTTGCTGCAAGAGATAAGTGGCAACGGTAACCAAAACAATGGAGATATTCGCAGTGGTAAGAATTGCAATTGCAGGAGCAGCGGGCCGCATGGGCCGCAACTTGGTGAAAGCCGCTCATCATAATTCAGAAGCAAGTGTTGGAGCTGGTTCAGAGCGTCCAGAGTCATCTTTGGTCGGCGTAGATGTCGGCGAGTTATGCGGTGAAGGTCGTTTTGATGTTGCTTTAGTCGATGATTTGTCTAAAGCCATCGAAGAGTTTGATGTGATTGTCGATTTTACTGCCCCTGTTAGCACATTAGCGAATATTGAACTTTGTAAACGTCACGGTAAAAAACTGATCATCGGTACAACGGGCTTCTCTGAAGAAGAGAAGCAGGTGATTGATGCTGCTTCAAAAGAGATGGCTATCGTAATGGCACCTAACTACAGCGTTGGTGTGAACCTGGTCTTTAAGCTGCTAGAGAAGGCCGCTAAAGTGATGGGCGATTACTGTGATGTCGAGATCGTTGAGGCTCATCACCGTCATAAAGTCGATGCACCGTCAGGTACTGCGATTGGTATGGGCGAAGCTATTGCGGGTGCTATGGGCAACGAGCTGAACGATGTAGCTGTATGGTCACGCGAGGGTATTACTGGCGAGCGCACTAAAGATGAGATTGGTTTCGCGACGATTCGTGCCGGTGACATTATTGGTGAACACACCGCTATGTTTGCTGATATCGGTGAACGAGTGGAAATTACCCATAAAGCCACTGATCGAATGACCTTTGCTAATGGCGCAATCAAGGCCGCGGTTTGGTTAAATGATAAACCAGCAGGCTTTTATACCATGACGGATGTGCTTGGTTTGAATGACCTATAAATAGATATTTATGCGCTGGCAATTGCCGGCGCTTTCTTTATTTGGTGCATTTTCCTTAGTAATCTCACTTCTCCGATCTTCCTTCTACTTTCTTCTTATCGCCTTTTTGACTCCATTTCTATGCTGTTTATGTGGTCTTTAGTATGTTTTTTGTTTTAGATCTTTAAATTGTCATGTTTTCTCTTGGTATTTATCGATTGCGTTTTGTTGCTGATATTTTTATCACTCTATGGTTGGCTAAAATGAGGGGTGAAAATTAGAAAATCGTAATATTCGAGCTAAATGCGTATGAAAGTTGAACTTTTGGAGCTTTGAGGGGGTAAATTGAATTAGTCCTTACAAATGTTTAATTTCTTTTGAGTTAAATGTTGACACGTATCACGCAGATCACTAAAATACCGCCAATTTGTCTAATTTCCATAAACACGCAGTTTTTGGTGTTGCAGGAAGGTAGATTTGCAAATTAAATCAATTTTAATGCATTTTTATTTCTGGAGGTTGTCTTGAAGAAGTCAGCACTACTCGTCCTAGAAGATGGGACAGTATTTCACGGTGAAGCCATTGGCGCTGTAGGTTCTGCAGTTGGTGAAGTCGTTTTTAATACCTCGATGACGGGGTACCAAGAAATCCTCACTGATCCTTCCTATTCTCAACAAATCGTTACCCTTACTTACCCTCACATTGGCAATACCGGAACCAATTCCGAAGACGAAGAATCTTCTTCAATCCACGCTCAAGGCCTTGTGATTCGCGATCTCCCTCTAATCGCTTCTAACTTCCGTAATGAACAATCCCTTTCTGATTACCTTAAGTCGCAAAACGTTGTTGGTATCGCTGATATCGATACTCGTAAGCTGACGCGTATTCTTCGTGAAAAAGGCGCACAGAACGGTTGTATCGTAGCTGGCTCTTCAGTAAACGATGGAAACCTAGACGAAGCTCTAGCTCTTGCTAAAGCAAAAGAATTCCCTGGCCTGAAAGGTATGGACCTTGCGAAAGAAGTTACAACAAAAGAAGCGTATCAATGGAAACAAGGTTCGTGGACGCTTACGGGTGGACTTCCTGAAGCGAAAGCAGACTCAGAATTGCCATACCACGTTGTTGCTTATGACTTCGGTGCAAAACGAAACATCCTACGAATGCTTGTTGACCGCGGCTGCCGCCTAACGGTTGTTCCTGCTGAGACTTCAGCTGAAGAAGTACTTGCTCTGAACCCAGACGGTGTTTTCCTTTCAAACGGCCCTGGTGACCCAGAACCATGTACTTACGCAATTGAAGCGACAAAAGTGTTCCTAGAAAAAGGCTTACCAATCTTCGGTATCTGTCTAGGTCACCAGATTCTTGCTCTTGCGTCAGGCGCTAAGACAGTGAAGATGAAGTTTGGTCACCACGGTGCAAACCACCCGGTTAAAGATTTAGATCGTGATGTTGTGATGATTACTTCGCAAAACCACGGCTTTGCTGCTGACGAAGAAACCCTTCCAGAGACACTACGTGCAACGCACAAATCACTATTTGATGGTTCTCTACAAGGTATTCACCGTACAGACAAACCAGCATTCAGCTTCCAAGGTCACCCTGAAGCGAGCCCAGGTCCAGAAGACGCAGCGCCGTTATTCGACCACTTTATTGAACTAATCAAACAGCACACAGCGTAATTCGGAGTAGTAGACAATGCCAAAACGTACTGACATTAAAAGTATTCTTATTCTAGGTGCTGGCCCGATCGTTATCGGCCAAGCATGTGAGTTCGATTACTCTGGTGCTCAAGCTTGTAAAGCGCTTCGCGAAGAAGGTTACCGAGTTATTCTTGTGAACTCGAACCCAGCGACAATCATGACTGACCCAGATATGGCAGATGCAACTTACATCGAGCCTATCCAATGGGAAGTTGTGCGTAACATCATCGCTAAAGAGAAGCCTGATGCAGTTCTACCTACTATGGGTGGCCAAACTGCATTGAACTGTGCTCTAGACCTAGAAAAGCACGGCGTTCTTGAAGAGTTCGGTGTTGAAATGATTGGTGCAACGGCTGACGCTATCGATAAAGCAGAAGACCGTTCACGCTTCGATAAAGCAATGAAAGCAATTGGCCTTGAGTGTCCAACTGCTGATACAGCGAAAACGATGGAAGAAGCTTACAAAGTTTTAGACATGGTTGGCTTCCCTTGTATCATTCGTCCATCGTTCACGATGGGTGGTACTGGTGGCGGTATCGCTTACAACAAAGAAGAATTTGAAGAAATCTGTCGTCGTGGTTTGGATCTATCTCCAACTAATGAACTTCTTATCGATGAATCACTTATCGGTTGGAAAGAGTACGAGATGGAAGTGGTTCGTGACAAAAACGACAACTGCATCATCGTATGTGCGATTGAAAACTTCGACCCAATGGGTATTCACACAGGTGACTCAATCACTGTGGCTCCAGCTCAAACGCTGACAGATAAAGAATACCAACTAATGCGTAACGCATCTCTAGCAGTACTGCGTGAGATTGGTGTTGAAACAGGTGGTTCAAACGTACAGTTTGGTATCAACCCGAAAGATGGCCGTATGGTTATCATCGAAATGAACCCACGTGTATCTCGCTCTTCTGCACTAGCATCTAAAGCAACAGGTTTCCCAATCGCTAAGATTGCAGCGAAACTGGCTGTTGGTTTCACGCTAGACGAGCTAATGAATGACATCACTGGCGGCGCAACTCCAGCATCATTCGAACCAACAATCGACTACGTAGTAACTAAGATTCCTCGTTTTAACTTCGAGAAGTTTGCAGGTGCTAACGACCGCCTAACGACGCAAATGAAGTCGGTTGGTGAAGTTATGGCTATCGGCCGTAACCAACAAGAATCTCTACAAAAAGCACTTCGCGGCCTAGAAGTTGGCGCGACTGGTTTTGACGAAATGGTAGACCTAGACGCACCAGATGCTCTAACGACTATCCGTCACGAACTTAAAGAAGCTGGCGCAGAGCGTATTTGGTACATCGCTGACGCATTCCGTGCTGGTATGTCGGTAGATGGTGTATTCAACCTAACGCAAATCGACCGTTGGTTCCTAGTTCAAATCGAAGACATCGTTAAGCTAGAGCAAGAACTTAAAGCGAAAGGCTTTGCTGGTCTAAATAAAGACGAGCTAAACAAGCTTAAGCGTAAAGGTTTTGCTGATGCGCGCCTATCTAAGATTCTAGGTGTAGCGGAAAGCGAAATCCGTCGTCTACGTGACCAATACGATATCCACCCGGTATACAAGCGTGTAGATACGTGTGCAGCTGAGTTCTCTTCAGATACGGCTTACATGTACTCATCTTACGATGACGAGTGTGAAGCAAACCCAACAGACAAAGAAAAAATCATGATTCTAGGCGGCGGTCCAAACCGTATCGGCCAAGGCATTGAATTTGACTACTGTTGTGTACACGCATCACTAGCGCTACGTGAAGATGGCTACGAAACTATCATGGTTAACTGTAACCCTGAGACAGTTTCTACAGACTACGATACGTCTGACCGTCTGTACTTCGAACCAGTAACTCTGGAAGACGTACTAGCAATCGCTCGTGTTGAGAAGCCAAAAGGCGTTATCGTTCAGTACGGTGGTCAAACGCCACTTAAACTGGCACGTGCTCTTGAAGCTGCTGGCGTACCAATCATCGGTACTAGCCCAGACGCAATCGACCGTGCAGAAGACCGTGAGCGTTTCCAAGTTGCTGTAGACCGTCTAGGCCTACTTCAACCAGAAAACGCGACAGTAACAACAATGGAGCAAGCGGTAGAGAAATCTCGTGAAATCGGCTTCCCACTTGTTGTACGTCCTTCTTACGTACTTGGTGGTCGTGCGATGGAAATCGTATACGACGAGCAAGACCTACGTCGCTACTTCAACGAAGCAGTTAGCGTATCAAACGAATCTCCAGTACTACTTGATAGCTTCCTAGATGACGCTGTTGAAGTAGACGTAGATGCGATTTGTGACGGTGAGCGCGTTGTAATCGGCGGTATTATGGAGCACATCGAGCAAGCGGGTGTTCACTCTGGTGACTCAGCATGTTCTCTTCCTGCATACACGCTAAGCCAAGAAATCCAAGACGTAATGCGCGAGCAAGTTGAAAAGCTAGCGTTCGAGTTGGGTGTTCGTGGTCTGATGAACACGCAGTTTGCTGTTAAGAACAATGAAGTGTACCTAATCGAGGTTAACCCTCGTGCAGCACGTACGGTTCCATTCGTATCTAAAGCAACTGGTGCGCCAATCGCTAAGATTGCCGCTCGTGTAATGGCGGGTCAATCTCTACAGTCTCAAGGCTTTACGAAAGAAATCATCCCACCTTACTACTCAGTGAAAGAAGTTGTACTTCCATTCAACAAGTTCCCTGGTGTTGACCCACTGTTAGGCCCAGAAATGCGCTCTACTGGTGAAGTTATGGGTGTTGGTGCGACGTTCGCAGAAGCATACTCTAAAGCTGAATTGGGTTGTGGTAACATCTACCCAGAAGGCGGTCGTGCACTTCTTTCTGTTCGCGAAGGCGACAAAGAGCGTGTTGTTGACCTAGCATCTAAACTATCTAAGCTTGGTTACCAGCTAGACGCAACTCACGGTACTGCGGTTATCCTTGGCGAAGCGGGCATCAACCCACGTCTAGTAAACAAGGTACACGAAGGTCGTCCTCACATTCTTGACCGTATCAAGAACAACGAGTACACGTACATCGTGAACACTGCAGCTGGCCGTCAAGCGATTGAAGATTCTAAAGTTCTTCGTCGTGGTGCACTTGCTGAGAAAGTTAACTACACGACTACGCTAAACGCTGCATTCGCGACTTGTATGGCGCACACTGCAGACGCGAAAACGTCAGTAACTTCAGTTCAAGAGCTACACGCTCAGGTTAAAGCTTCTCAAGCTTAATCGCCTAAAGTGTATCGCTGATAAGCGGATATAAATGCTCAAAGCCCACTCTTCGGAGTGGGCTTTTTTATGGTGCGC